>JBDHRL010000111.1:0-8426 GCA_039807535.1 Rhodocyclaceae bacterium | reverse complement strand
AACGTGATGTTCATCATCCTGCTGCTGATCGTCGCCGTGGCCGCCTTCAACATCGTGTCCACGCTGGTGATGGCGGTCACCGACAAGGAGTCCGACATCGCGATACTCCGCACGCTCGGAGCCAGCCCCGGCAGCATCATGCAGGTGTTCATCGTGCAGGGCGCGCTGATCGGCGTCATCGGCCTCGCCCTTGGCCTGGCCGGCGGCATCGCGCTGGCGCTCAACATCGACGTGGTGGTGCCGGCCATCGAGCGCCTCTTCAACACGCAGTTCCTCGCCAAGGAGGTGTACTACATCTCCGAGCTGCCCTCCGACCTGCAGTGGCGCGACGTCGGCATCATCGCCGCCGTGTCCTTCGCGCTGACTTTGCTGGCGACGCTGTATCCGAGCTGGCGCGCCTCGCGCGTGAATCCGGCGGAAGCGCTCAGATATGAATAGCGAGAAAAGCCTTCCCCCCGCCCCCCTTCCCGCGCAAGGGGGTGACGGCAGTTCGCAGGCTGCGCCCGCCCCGGCTGACACCGTCCTCTCCTGCCGCGGCCTGAAGAAGACCTACCTGCAGGGCAAGGTCGAGGTGCCGGTGCTCGCCGGCATCGACCTCGACATCGCGCAGGGCGAGCGCGTCGCCATCGTCGGCGCCTCCGGCTCGGGCAAGAGCACGCTGCTGCATCTGCTCGGCGGGCTCGATGCGCCGAGCGCGGGCCGCATCAGCCTGCTCGGCCGCGACCTGACGCTGGTGAATGAGGCCGAGCGCGGGCGGCTGCGGAACGAAAGCCTCGGCTTCGTCTACCAGTTCCACCACCTGCTGCCGGAATTCAGCGCGCTGGAGAATGTCGCCATGCCGCTCCTGATCCGGCGCGTGCCGCGCGCCGAGGCCGAGGCGCGCGCGGCCGCCATGCTGAAGGAAGTCGGCCTGGCGCAGCGGCTCGAGCACACGCCCGGCGAGCTCTCCGGCGGCGAGCGCCAGCGCGCCGCGGTGGCGCGCGCCCTGGTGACGCAGCCGGCCTGCGTGCTGGCCGACGAGCCGACCGGCAACCTCGACCGCCACACGGCCGAGGCCGTCTTCGACCTCATGCTGGCGCTCAACGAATCCCGCCGCACCAGCTTCGTCATCGTCACCCACGACCCGCAACTCGCCTCCCGCGCCTCCCGCATTCTTCGTCTCGACGACGGCGTTCTGCAGGCAACACACTGATTCTCCGTGTTTATTGCCACGGGCTATTTTTTTCGGTGCGCCTAAAGTTTGGCCGCTCCCTGCCGATAGCCTTCCCAGTACCCATCGGATCTGGACAGAATCCATGAACGCCTTGCTTGCCCCGGCGGTCGCTTTGTTGAACCGCCTGAAATATCCCTACAAATTTGCGCTGATCGGGGCTGTCGCCTTCATTCCCGTCGCCTATCTGCTGGTCAGCATGACGCTTCAATTGAGAGGCACGATCGAACAGAGCCAGCGCGAACTCGACGGCATCGCGCTCGTCAAGCCGCTGCTGCGCTTCGTGCAGGCGGTGCAGCAGCATCGCGGCATCAGCGCGGGCGTGCTCGGCGGCAATGCCGCGCTGGACGGGAAGGCACAGGCCAAGGCGGCGGAGGTTGCCGAGTTCGGGAAGGTGATGGATGCCGCAGTCGAAGCGCACGGTGCGGGTTTCGGCGTGAAGGAAGACTGGGAGAAGGTCAAGCAGGAGTGGCAGGATCTTTCGAACGAGTGGCGGCACCTCACCAGGCCGGCAAACCTGAGCGCCCACGGCTCGCTCGCCGAGCATGCGCTGCAGTTGAACGCCGGCATCGCCGACGCCAGCCGGCTGGTGATGGATCCCTCACTCGATTCGCTCTACCTGGTCAATACGGCGGTGCTCACCCTGCCGGAGACGCTGGAGCGGATGGGCAAGATCCGCGCCGCCGGCGTCTCGGCCCTGAGCAGCAGGGCCGTCACCGAAGACGAGCGGCTGCAGCTTGTCGGCCGGCTGGGCATTCTCGACAAGCTGAGCTCGGAACTGCTCGCCAGCCTGGACCGCTCCGGCAGCCGGAACGCATCCATCAAGGCGCAGCTCGAAGCCTTCCAGCAGAAATTCATCGGCGGCCTCGGCGGGATCGTGGTCGTTGCGCAGTCGGAAATCGTCGCCGGGAAAATGACGACTTCGCCTGACGCCTTCTACGCCAAGGCCACCGCGGCGATCGACACCGGTTACGAGGAACTGCACGCCACCTTGTTCCCGACCCTGGAGCACCTCGTCGGCGAGCGCATCGGCCGCCTGCAGGGACGGCTCGCGCTGAGCCTCGGGCTGGCCTTCGTCGCCATCCTGGCCTGCGCCTATCTTGCGGCCGGCGCCTACCTGGCGGTCGTCGGTGACGTGCGTCGCCTGGCGGACGTCTCGGCCCGGGTCGCCGGCGGAGACCTCACCGCACGCGCCGCCATCGTCGGTCGCGACGAACTGGCCGAAGTCGCGAAGGGATTCAACGCCATGGCGCAGTCCCTCAACGGCCTGATCGGCAAGATCCAGTCGGATGCCGGCGACGTTTCCGTCGCGGCGAGCGCGCTCGCCGCCTCCTCCTCGCAGATTCACGGCGGCTCGCTGAAACAGAGCGAGGCGGCCTCCTCGATGGCCGCCGCCGTCGAGCAGACGACGGTCGGCATCGACCAGATCGCCCAGCATGCGCGCGAAGCGCAGGAAATTTCCACCGAGTCCGGTGCGCTGTCCGACGAGGGCAGCGACATCGTGCACCGCACGGTGGAGGTCATGCAGCAGATCGCCGCCTCGGTCGACGAATCGGCGCACCAGATCGAAGAACTCGGCCGCCAGTCCGGCCGCATCTCGGAGATCGTCAACGTCATCAAGGACATTGCCGACCAGACCAACCTGCTGGCGCTGAACGCCGCCATCGAGGCGGCGCGCGCGGGCGAGTCGGGCCGCGGCTTCGCCGTGGTGGCCGACGAGGTGAGGAAGCTCGCCGAGCGCACCGCGAAGTCGACGCAGGACATTGCCGGCATGATCGATGCCATCCAGGGCGGCACCGGCCAGGCGGTGCTGACGATGCAGGCCGGCGTCGAGCGGGTGGCCGGCGGCGTCGAACTGGCCACGCGCGCCGGCGAGGCGATGGAGCACATCAAGGCGGGTGCGCTGCGCGTGGTGCGCTCGGTCAGCGACATTTCCCTCGCGCTGCGCGAGCAGAGCGCGGCGAGCGCCGAGATCGCCGCCAACGTGGAAAGGATCGCGCAAATGGCGGAGGAGAACAATGCCGCCGTGGCCGGCAGCACGGAGACCGCGCACAAGATGGAACAGCTTGCCGCCGGCCTGCAGGGCGAGATCCGCCGCTACCGCGTTTCCTGAAAATCCGGAAGCCGCGAAAAGCGCGGTGAAATCGAATCTTCAGTCCGGCCGGGATGCCGCGCCGCGCCGCCGGCGCTTGTGCCAGGCATGCAGGAGATAGGCGCGCCAGGCCATGCGCACGCCGAAGTAGCCGGCGGCCGCAAGCAGCGAGGCGAGCAGCACCACGCCGAGCGCCAGCGGCCTGCCCAGGTGCGCCATCCATTGCGCCAGCGCTTGCACCCAGGCCCACATTCCCTCCGGCCCCCAATCCGGCGGCGCGACGAACTCGCCTTCCGCGCCGCCCAGCGCCAGGCGGCCGAGTCCATAGGCGACGAAATACAGCGGCACGATGGTGAAGGGATTGGTGTACAGCGTGGTGAATAGCGCCAGCGGCAGGTTGACGCGGAAGATCACCGCGCAGATCGCCGCGCCGAGCATCTGGAAGGGGCCGGGAATGAGGCCGCAGAACAGGCCTGCCGCCACGGCGCCGGCGGCGGAGTGGCGGTTGAGATGCCACAGCCGCGGATGCAGCAGGGTGTTCTCGAACGGCGCCAGCCAGCGGTTGCCGCGGACGGCCTCGTGGTCGGGCAGAAATTTGCGGAGGAACTTGCGCATCGCGTTGGGTGCGGTATCGGCGCCATTGTAGCGAATCGGCGGCGCGGGATTCGAAAGACCGTAGAATCCGCCCATGCGTTTGTCGATTCTCGCCTTCGCCGCCGGCGTCTGGTACCTGCAGCAGCAGGCCGCCTTGCCGGGGTGGGGCACGCTGGCGGTGCTGGCCGCCGTGTCGGCGGGACTGACTTTCAGTTCCGGCATAACGCCCGCCTCGCGGGCATTGGCCCCCACTGAAATGCCGAGGCGTTTTGCCGCCTGGAAGATGCGCGGCGGCCGTCAGTTCCTGGCCTGCCTGGCGGCGGCGCTGGCCGGCTTTGCCTGGGCCGCGGCGATGGGGCAGTGGCGCCTGGCCGATGCGCTACCGGCGCAAAACGAAGGGCGCGACATCCGTGTCGCCGGCGTCGTCGCCGGCCTGCCGCAGGCTTTCGAGAACGGCCTGCGCTTCGATTTCGACGTCGAGCAGGCGGAAGCGGCCGTGCCATCGCGGATTTCCCTGGCCTGGTATGCGGGCGGGCGTCCGGGGGAGGACGACGCGCGGCATGTGCTGCCGCCGCTCCATGCGGGCGAGCGCTGGCAGCTCACGGTGCGCCTGAAGCGCCCGCACGGCAACCTCAATCCGGACGGCTTCGACTACGAGGCCTGGCTGTTCGAGCGGGGCGTGCGCGCCGCAGGCTACGTGCGCGAGGCGGACGACAACCGGCGCATCGAGACCTTCGTCCGGCGGCCGGGCTATGCCGTCGAGCGTCTGCGCGAGGCGGTGCGTGCGCGCTTCCTGCGCGCCCTGCCGGATCGCGATTACGCCGGTGTGCTGGTGGCCCTGGCGGTGGGCGACCAGCGTGCCATCGACAGCGGCCAGTGGCAGCTCTTCGCGCGGACCGGCATCACGCATCTGATGTCGATTTCCGGGCTGCACGTCACCCTGGTGGCGGCGCTCGGCGCCTGGCTGACTTCCTTCCTCTGGCGCCGCCGCCCGGCGCTGATGCTGCGCCTGCCGGCGCAGAAGGCCGCCGCCGTCGCGGGCTGGGCGAGCGCCTTCGCCTATTGCCTGCTCGCCGGCTTCGGCGTGCCGGCGCAGCGCACGCTCTACATGCTCTCGGTGGTGGCGCTGGCGCTGCTGCTCGGGCGCGCCGCCTCGGGCAGCCGCGTGCTGGCGCTGGCTCTCTTCGTCGTGCTGCTGCTCGATCCCTGGGCGGTGCTCTCGGCCGGTTTCTGGCTTTCCTTCGGCGCCGTGGCGCTGCTCTTCTACATCGGCGCGGGACGCCTTGCGCCCGGACACTGGCTGGCCGAGTGGGGCCGCGCGCAATGGGCGGTGACGCTCGGCATGATCCCGGCGCTCTTGGCGCTGTTCCAGCAGTTCTCGCTGGTCTCGCCGCTCGCCAACGCGGTGGCGATTCCCGTCGTCAGCTTCATCGTCACGCCGCTGGCGCTCGCCGCCGCCGCGCTGCCCTTCGATGCGCCGCTGCAACTCGCGCACCTCATCACGGCTTGGCTGATGGTCTTCATCGAATGGCTGGCCAGCCTGCCGCTGGCGGTGTGGCAGCAGCATGCGCCACCGGCGTGGGCGGTGGCGCTGGCCGTGCTCGGCTGCGCCTGGCTGCTGCTGCCGCGCGGCTTTCCGGCGCGCTGGAACGGCGTCTTCCTCATGTTGCCGCTGGTTCTGGCCGAGCCGGCGCGGCCGGCGCCGGGTGAAGTGCGCCTGACGGTGCTCGACGTCGGCCAGGGGCTTGCCGCACACGTGCAGACGGCGGGGCACGACCTGATCTACGACACCGGCCCGCAGTTCTCGCCGGATGCCAACAGCGGCAACCGCATCCTGCTGCCCTACCTGCGCGCGGCCGGCGTGCGCCGCCTCGACGGCCTGGTACTCACCCACGAGGACAGCGACCACTCCGGCGGCGCGCTCTCGCTCATCGACGGCCTGCCCGTGGCATGGACGGCGAGTTCGATGCCCGAGGGCCACCCCTTTCGCGAAGCGCCGGGGCACCGGCCCTGCACGGACGGCCAGGCCTGGGCGTGGGACGGCGTGCGCTTCGAGATGCTGCACCCGGAAGCGGCCGGCTACGCGACGGCGAAGCGCAAGAGCAACGACATGTCCTGCGTGCTGAAGCTGACCTCGGCGCACGGCAGCGCGCTGCTTACCGGCGACATCGAGACCGCGACGGAACGGGCGCTGGAGAAACGCCACGGCGAGCGCCTGCGCGCCGACGTGCTGCTGGCGCCGCACCACGGCAGCCGCACTTCGTCCTCGGCGGAATTTCTCGCGGCGGTGGGCGCGCGCACGGTGATCTTCCCGGTCGGCTACCGCAACCGCTTCCGCCATCCGAACGAGGCGGTCTGGCGGCGCCACGAGGAGACCGGCGCGCAACTGCTGCGCACCGACCGCGACGGGGCCGTCACGGTCGTGTTCGCCGCGCCGCAGCGACTGACTTTGGAGCGCGAGGCGCGGCGCCGCTACTGGCACGGGCGGTGAGAATGAAAGACAATGGCAGCATGCCGAAACGGATCGTTCTTGCCGCCGTGCTGGCGGCATCGTTTTCCCTGCGGGCGGAGCCTCTGCCGCCGGTGGAAGTGTTCGTGCCGAAGGTCTGTCTGTCCTGCGTCGACTGGGCCGGACACCTGCGCGAGAACGGCTTCAAGGTCACACTGAAGGAAGCCGACGACCTGGACGCGGTGAAGCGCCGCCTCAAGGTGCCGCCGGACGTCGAGTCGCGCATGACGGCGCGCGTGGCCGGCTATTTCGTCGAGGGCCACGTACCGGCCGAAGACATCAAGGCGCTGCTGAAGGAAAGGCCGCGGGCGCGCGGCCTCGCCGTGCCGGGGCTGCCGATGGGCGCGCCGGGGCGCGAGCCGACCGGCGCCGACTTCAGTTGCGAGCAGGGCTGCACCATCATCGATCGCGAGAACGCGCCGCCGCGGCGCGAGTTTTACGACACCCTGCTGGTGCTGCCGGACGGCCGCACCAGGGTGTGGGCGCGGCACTGACTTTTTCTTCCCTCTCCCGCTTGCGGGAGAGGGGAGGGGGGAGAGGGCAAGTGCGCCGCCCACCCTCTCCCCAACCCTCTCCCGCCCGGGCGGGAGAGGGAGTCATTGGTAGGCGAGCAGTTCCGCGAACATTTCCTTCGCCCAGTCGACGTCCTCCCCGCGCGGGTTGAAGTCGGCGTCCTGCTTCGTTGTCTGCACGATCATGCCGTCGCCGCGCAGGCGGTAATGCGTGCCGATGCGCATCGATTCCCGCGGCTCCAGCCGCGTTGTGACGAAGCAGTTGCTCTCCGGCAGCAGGATGTCCGGCGTCGCGCCGCGCGAACGGGCGGCGATCTCCCGCGCGGCGATGCGGCCGAGGCGCGCCGCCAGGTGGCCGCTCTTCGGGTAATGGCCGAACAGCGGCGAGGCGCGGTCGATCAGGTCGCCGACGAGGAAGACGCGCTCGTCGCCGGCGGCATGGAGGTGCAGCGGATCCTGCGCCGCCCAGCCGGTGGGCGTGCCCGCCGCGTCGCGGCCGATGAGGGCCGCCTGCCAGGCGAGATCGCCGGCCTGCTGCGGCGGCATGAGGATTGCGTCGTCGAAGCGGACGTCGTCGAACTCGGTGGCGATGGTCTTCGCGAACGGGTCCACCGACTTGATGCGCGCATGCGGTACGACTTCGATCTGGTTCTTGTACTGTTCTTCGAAGACATCGGCGAAGCGCTGCGGCGGCGGGTTGGGATCGAGCAAAGTCAGTCGCCCCGGCACGGCGCGCGTCTTGAAGAGATGGCCGATCACCAGCGCCCGCTCGTAGGGCGCCGGCTGGCAGCGATAGGGCGGCGGCGGAATCGTCATGACCAGTTCGCCGCCCTTGAAGCCTTCCAGCTTCGCCCTGAGGGCGCGCAGTTCCCCGCCCGGCGTCCAGGCGCAGAAGTAGTGCTGCCTTGTGTGCGCGATGGCGCGGGCATCGTCGCCGAACCAGGCGGCGTAGTCGTGGCGGATGCCGACGGCGAGCACCAGCCAGTCGTAGTCGAACGCGCCCTGCGCGGTGTGCACGTGGCGCTTGTCGCGGTCGATGGCCGTGGCTTCGGCCTGGACGAAGGCGTAGCCGTAGGCCCATGCCGCGGCCCGGTAGTCGTGCGCCAGCAGCTTTTCATCCACCAGCCCGGCCAGCCACGGGTTCGACAGCGGCAGGGAGAAGAAGGACGGGTTGCGCTCGATCAGCACCACCTCGAGTTCCGGTGCCAGCGCACGCAGGTGGCGCGCCGCCGCGAGGCCGCCCCAGCCGCCGCCGACGACCACGACGCGGCGGCCCTTCGAAGGAGGAAGAAGGGCCGGCGCCTGCTGCGCGAACAGCGGCGCGGCGCAGGCGGCGAGGGCGGCGGCGAGGAAATTCCGGCGGGTCGGCTTCATGGGGGAAGTTTATCCGAACGAACTGCTAAACTTCGTGCAGAAGGAGATGCCCATGACTGAAATGCGCCAACACACCGTCCAGTGCCTCAGCCCCGGCGGCCTGCACCGCATGGCCTACGTCGAGTGGGGCGATCC
>JBDHRL010000110.1:0-8543 GCA_039807535.1 Rhodocyclaceae bacterium | reverse complement strand
GAATACGACGACGTCGCCAACGACCAGCGCAAGGTCATCTACCAGCAGAGGAACGAGCTGCTCGAGACCGACGACATTTCCGAGACCATCACCGCCATGCGCCAGGGCGTGCTGCACGACAGCTTCCGCATCCACGTGCCGGCCGACAGCGTCGAGGAGCAGTGGGACATCCCCGGCGCCGAAGCCGCGCTGGCCGCAGAATGCCAGCTCCACGTGCCGATCGGCGACTGGATGAAGGCCGAGCCGAATCTCTCCGACGACGACATCGTGCGCCGCGTCCTCGACGAGGCCGACCGGCGCTACGCGGAAAAGGTCGAGCTGGTGGGGGCGGAGGCCTTCCACCACTTCGAGCGCAACATGATGCTGCAGAGCCTCGACACCCACTGGCGCGAGCACCTGGCGGCGCTCGACCACCTGCGCCAGGGCATCCATCTGCGCGGCTACGCCCAGAAGAACCCGAAGCAGGAATACAAGCGCGAGGCCTTCGAACTCTTCGAGGGGTTGCTGCAGACCATCCGCAACGAAGTCACCAAGCTGCTCATGACGGTCGAGATCCGCTCGCAGCAGCAGATCGACGAGACCGAGCCGCAGCCGGCCGTGGAGAACGTGCAGTACCACCACGCCGACTACGACGAGGCGCTCGGCACGACGGCCGACACGGAGAAACCGTCCCAGCCCCAGGTGCGCCAGGCGCCCAAGGTCGGCCGCAACGATCCCTGCCCCTGCGGTTCGGGCAAGAAGTACAAGCACTGCCACGGCAAGCTGAGCTAAGCCCTTTTCGCGTTCGGCCGGATGACACAGGACAAGAGCGGCATGCGCGGCCTGAACGCCTGGCTGGGCCGCATCCGCGACCAGGAACTGCCCATATTCGGCAAAACTGCCGAACGGATTCGCGACCTGACCGATAGCGAAAAGTCGGCGGTATCGGAACTGGCCGAGGCCATCCTGCGCGACCAGGGCATGACGGCCAAATTGCTGCGGATTGCCAACAGCGTCATCTTCAATACCTCGGGCACTCAGGTCACCACCGTCAGCCGGGCCATCGTCATGCTTGGCTTCGACATGGTGCGGCAAATTGCCCTGTCGGTGGCCTTCATTGACGCCTTCCTGCGCGGCCGGGTGCGCGAGCGTGTCCAGCGCGAAATGGCCCGCGCCTTTCATGCTGCCGTGCAGGCGCGCTGGATGGCAGCAAAGCGGCACGATGCGCAGCCCGAAGAGGTCTTTATCGCTGCGCTGCTGTACCGCTTCGGCGACCTGGCCTTCTGGTGCTTCGCCGGACAGGCCGGCGACGAGCTTGACGAAGCCTTGCTCCGCAATCCGCAGCATCCCGGCGATGTCGAGCAATCGATACTCGGCTTCCGCCTGCCCCAGCTGACCGCCGCCCTGACGCGCGACTGGCGTGTCAGCCCGCTGCTGCAGAGCGTTTTCAAGGGCAGCTACACGAAGCGATCGCGCGAACAGTCGGTGGTGCTCGCCTTTCGTCTGGCCGAGGGCTCCGAAGGCGGGTGGCATACCGACCGTGCCCGCGCCCGGCTGAAGGACGTTGCCGATTACCTGCAACTACCGCCCGGGGAAATCGCCGATACGGCCACCATGAATGCGGTCGAGGCCGCCGCTGTTGCCGAATGCTATGGGGCCGGCGATGCAGTGCGCTTCATTCCGCAATAGCGCTTCTGCTTCGTTTATGATCCGCATCGACCAGTCTTCAGCGCGAGACCAGCCATGCCCGTCAATCTGAAACCGCCCGTTGCCGCAGAACTGCTTCCCGTCGCCGGCGTCGCCCTCGGCATCGCCCAGGCCGGCATCCGCAAGGCCAACCGCAAGGATCTGCTGCTGATCCGCCTCGACGAAGGCGCCGCGGTGGCCGGCGTGTTCACGCAGAACCGCTTCTGTGCTGCGCCGGTCGTGGTGTGCCGCGAGCATTTGCATTCCGGCGCCATCCGCGCCCTCGTCGTCAACACCGGCATCGCCAACGCCGGCACCGGCGAGCCCGGCCTGCGGGCGGCGCGCGCCACCTGCGCGGCCGCGGCGCGGCTGCTCGGCTGCACGCCGGCGCAGGTGCTGCCGTTTTCCACCGGCGTCATCATGGAGCCGCTGCCGGCCGAGCGCGTCGAGGCCGGGCTGCCCGCCTGCGCCGCCGATCTGCGCGAGGACAACTGGGCCGCCGCCGCCGAGGCGATCATGACCACCGACACTTGCCCCAAGGCGGCGTCAAGAAAAGTCAGTCTCGGCGGCACGGCGGTCACCGTCACCGGCATCGCCAAGGGCGCCGGCATGATCCGGCCGAACATGGCCACCATGCTCGGCTTCGTCGCCACCGACGCCGCCGTGGCGCAGCCGCTGCTCGAGCGGCTGGTGCGCGAGGCGGCCGACGCCTCCTTCAACTGCGTCACGGTCGACGGCGACACCTCGACCAACGATTCCTTCGTGCTGATCGCCTCGGGCAGGGCCGGCAACGCGCCCGTCGCGGACGCCGCCTCGGCCGACTATGCCGCGCTGAAGCAGGCCGTCACCGCCGTCGCGGCGGAGCTCGCCCAGGCCATCGTGCGCGACGGCGAGGGCGCCACCAAGTTTATGACCATCGAGGTGCGCGGCGGCCGCGACGCCGCCGAGTGCAAGGCCGTCGGCTACGCCATCGCCCACTCGCCGCTGGTGAAGACCGCCTTCTTCGCCTCCGACCCCAACCTCGGCCGCATCCTCGCCGCCATCGGCAATGCCGGCATCGGTGACCTCGACGTCTCGCGCGTGAAGCTCTGGCTCGATGACGTACTGGTGTCGGAGAACGGGGGGCGGGCGGCGAGCTATCGCGAGGAGGATGGCGCCCGCGTCATGCAGCAGGCCGAGATCGCCGTGCGCGTCGACCTCGCCCGCGGCAGTGCGCAGGCCACGGTGTGGACCTGCGATTTTTCTTACGACTACGTCAGGATCAACGCCGACTACCGCAGCTGACCGGGCTATTGCAAACGGTATTCCGTCAGCTCGACGGTTTCCTGCTCAACGGGAAAAGAGGAGTTCTGCGCACCGACATAGGTCAGCCTGACGAAGCGCCTCGCGGCCGGGGCGTACCACGCGGTGATGGTAATGACGCGATTTATGCCCGTAACACGCGGATGATACTCACGCCCTTCGATGACGAGCTTTTGCGCCTCGAAGGTGCCGGCCGGCACCTGGATCGATTCCGTTCCGGCCAGCCTGGCCACGAAAGGCTCCTTGCCCTCGAAAACCTCGATCTTTTTCCAGTCCTCCGTTTCCTTGAGGCCGAAGTGGAGCAGATAGGGCGACGGCTCGCGCAGGGCGAGATTGCCCAGTTTGCGATGCGTGATGGCCAGGGCCGGTTCGAAATTTGCGCTCTGGCGCGCCTTGCCGTTGCGGGCTTCATCGGCGACCGCTGATTGCGAAGCCGCGGTGACCCTGACCGTATAGGTGTCCGACTTGCCATACACGTCGGAAAAACGATAGGTCCAGGAATCGCCCACGTTGAGCGGACCGGCAGGCATCGGAGAGACGCCGGCCCCGCTGCTGGCGACCAGTGTTGCGGGTTGCGCCTCTCCGCGTACCGGCGCTGCGGCGGCGCCGGCCAGGGGAAGGCTGGTTTCGACCAGTTCGATCTCGTCCTTGTCGGCCGTCGAGAATCCTATCTGAGGCAGCGCCGAGTAGCTCAGCTTGACGAGGCGCTTGGCGGCAGGCGCGTACCAGGCCTGGATCGTCAGCCTGCGCATCAGGGCGCCACGAATCTGCGTGCCTTCGACAATGATCTTGTCCGCCTCCAGGCTGCCGGCCGGCACCTTGATCGTTTCCCTGCCGGCCGGCCGGGCGACGAACGCACCGCTGCCGCCGGAGATCTCGATAGTCTTCCAATCGTTGTTCGGCGCGGCGGGGCCGAGGGCCTGCAGGTAGGGTGCGAATTCACGCAGGGATAATCTTCCGATCATCCTGCTGGACTCCACGATGCCGGGTTCGAATCGCTCTTCGTGCCGTGACTTGCCGATGACTGCTTCGTCGCGGATGCCGTTCGCCGTCACTTCAAGCACGCGCACTGTGTATTTTTCCGACTTGCCGAAGCCGTCCGAAAAACGGTAGGCCCACCAGTCGCCGACGGTCGGCAAGGCGTCATTTCCGCCCTGCCTGGGCGGGGCAGGCCGGGCCGCCACGACGGCCGGTGCCGCCACGGCCACCTGGGCGGCGGGCGCAGGCGCTTCCTTGCGCAGCGCGGCCCTTTCCGCTTCCAGCCGCTCCCGCTCGCGCAACAGCCTTTCCCGTTCCGCCGCCAGCGCATCCTGTTCCGCCCTGGTCGGCCCGGCCGGCGGGCGCGCCGCCTGTTCGCGCGCCATGCGCTCGGCGGTCATCGCGGCGGCCCGCTCGGCGGCGGCGCGCACCGCCTCCTCGATGAGTTTTTCCTGCGAGGGCTGCGCCGGCGCTTCCCTGAAGACGAAATCGCCCTTCATCGACGAGCTCTCCCAGGGCACCTGCGTATCCTGGGTGTCCTTCGCCACGCCGATGCGCACGCGCTTGAACATCTGCTCCACCGGCAATCCCGGCGTGGCGATGCTCTCCAGCAGGTGCTTGGTATAGACGCCGTTTTCCCCCGTGCCGTCCTGCGCCACCGAGCCGGGCGCGGTGGCGAAGGCGATCAGCGTGCCGATGGGCGCGTCCATCTGCGCCAGGCCGGTGGCGGAAGAGCGGAAGCGCCGCGAGAAGGGGTTGTTGCGGCAGGCGTCGAGGATGACGATGTTGACGAGGCTCTTGCCCACCTCCAGCTTGTCCAGCACCAGGCTGACGTCGATGGTCGAGTAGGGCACCTCCTCCTCGAGCTGGATGTCGGCATCCGTCGGCACCAGGTAGTTGCGCCCCTTCACCTGCATGCCGTGGCCGGCGAAGTAGAACAGGGCCGCCGAACCGGGCGCGATGGACGCGCCGAACTGGCGGATCGCCGCGGCCATGTCGCGCTGGCCGGCGTTCTCGCGCAGGGTGACCTCGAAGCCGAGTTCCTTCAGGGCGCGTGCCATCGCCCCGGCGTCGTTGACCGGATTTTTGAGCGGGGCGGAAGGATATTTGCCGTTGCCGATCACCAGCGCCACGCGCTTGCCGGTGAAGGCGGCGGGCGCCTGGGCGAGCAGGGCCGGGCTGGCCAGAAGGCCGAGCAGGAGCGCCAGCGAGCGTAACACCGAGCCAGAGCGGATCATCCGGATACCCCTAGGCGACCATTGAGCGGCAATGAATAACAATTAGCACACTGGCCGGGCGGCCGCAATACCCGCGCCGCCGCGAGGGTCAGCGTTTCGTCAGCCGGATCAGCCTGAACCACTCGCCCCGCAGCGCCGGGACATTGCTCGCCAGCGTCAGCTCCGGCACGCCGGCCAGCAGTTCCTCGAACACCACGTCGAGCCGCGTCGCCAGGCGGCGCGAGAGCGGATTCAGCGCGCGCTTCCAGGCCGCCCGCTCGCCCGGCCTGAGGAACTTGTCGAACACCCGCACGGTTCCGCCGCGCCGTGTCACGCGGACTGACTCTTGCAGGCAGCGCAGCGGATCGGGCACCACCGCCAGGATCAGATGCAGCACGACGGCGTCGAAGCTGGCGTCGGCGAAGGGCAGGCGCTGCGCGTCGCCTTGCACGGCGCGGAAGTCCAGCCCGGCCGCGCGCGGCAGCGACTTGTTCAGCATGGCGCGGGTCAGGTCCAGGCCCGTATAGCGGTGCTGCGGCGGCAGGTGCGGCAGGTCGAGGCCGGTGCCGACGCCGTTCACCAGCACGTCGAGGGGCGCTTCCGTCCCGAGGCCGGACAGGCTTTTCCGCCGCGCGCCGCGCGTGGCAGCATCGAGGAGGGCGTCGTAGAAGGGAGCGATGAGGGTGTAGCTGTGCTTGAGGGACATTCTTGTACAAGGTCGGGCTTTCGCCCGACATCGGCGACGGAGTCGGCCTGAAGGCCGACCTACGGATACCTAATGCAGCACGCGCGGCATCGACAGGATGAATTCGGCGACCGGCGCCTCGAACTGTGTGCCGTCCTCCGCCACCATCTGGTAGCTGCCGTGCATGGTGCCGACCGGCGTGGTGAGGACGCAGCCGCTGGTGTATTCAAAGCGCTCGCCCGGCTTGAGCAGCGGCTGGTGGCCGACCACGCCGAGGCCGCGCACTTCCTGCACGCGCGATTCGGCGTCGCGGATGATCCAGTGGCGCGAGATCAACTGGGCGGCGATGGTGCCGGTGTTCTCGATGACGATGTTGTAGGCGAAGACGTAGCGGCCGTCCTGCGGATCGGACTGATCGGCCAGATACTGGGTTTCCGCCGTGACGGCGATCTCGTATTTCTTGCTCTCCGCCATGCGGCCATTATAGGGGCGGGCGGGAAGCCCGGCTTATGGCTGCCATAATTTCTTTTAGCCGGCCGGGCCGTCGAATGCGTTTAGAATTCAAGCCATCTCAGGGAGACGGCCATGGCCTACCGCATCGCACCGAGCATTCTCTCCGCCAACTTCGCCAAATTGGGCGAGGAGGTGGACAACGTCCTCAAGTCCGGCGCCGACATCGTGCACTTCGACGTCATGGACAACCACTATGTGCCGAATCTCACCATCGGCCCGCTGGTGTGCGAGGCCCTGCGCAAGCACGGCGTCACCGCGCCCATCGACGTGCACCTGATGGTCAAGCCGGTGGATCGCATCGTGCCCGACTTCGCCAGGGCGGGCGCCACCTGGATCACCTTCCACCCGGAGGCCTCCGAGCACATCGACCGCACCATCGGCCTGATCCGCGAAGCTGGCTGCAAGCCCGGCCTGGTGTTCAATCCGGCGACGCCGCTCGACGTCCTGGAATGGACGCTCGACAAGCTCGACATGGTGCTGCTGATGAGCGTGAACCCGGGCTTCGGCGGGCAGAAGTTCATCCCGCACGTCCTCGACAAGGCGCGCCGCGTGCGCCGCATGATCGAGGAACGGGGGCTTTCCGTCAGCCTGGAGATCGACGGCGGCGTCGGCCCGGCCAACATCCGCGAGGTGGCGCAGGCCGGCGTCGACACCTTCGTCGCCGGCTCGGCCGTCTTCGGCGCCGGCAAGGACGGCGACCCCCACCGCTACGACTCCATCATCGCCGCCCTGCGCACGGAGTTGAAGAAAGTCTGAAAAAACCAACCACCAAGGCACCAAGACACCAAGTAACACCAGGCAATACAATTTCAGTTCGCTTTTCCTTGGTGCCCCTTGGTGCCTTGGTGTCTTGGTGGTTCAAATGGCCTTTCAAAATCCAATAAAAGCCGTCCTCATCGACCTCGACGGCACGCTGCTCGACACCGTTCCCGACCTCGCCGACGCGGCCAACGCCATGCTCGCCGAGCTGGGGCGGCTGACTTTGCCTGCCGGCACCATCCGCGATTTCGTCGGCAAGGGCATCCCCAATCTCGTCGGCCGCTGCCTCGGCTACCCGGGCGAGTCCGCCGCGCCCGATGCCGTCGCGGCGCTGGCGGCCTTCAAGCGCCACTACGCCGCCGTGAATGGCCGCAAGACCTGGATCTATCCCGGCGTGCCGGAGGGCCTGCAAGCCATGCGCGCAGCGGGCCTGAAGACCGCCTGCGTCACCAACAAGGCCGCCGCCTTCACCGAACCGCTGCTGGCCGCCACCGGCCTGGCGGCGCTGCTCGACCTGACGGTGAGCGGCGACACCCTGGCGGAGAAGAAGCCGCACCCGCTGCCCTTCCTGCACCTCTGCGAGCGCTTCGGCGTCGCGCCCGCCGAGGCGCTGGTCATCGGCGATTCGCGCAACGACGTCGCCGGCGCGCGCGCCGCCGGCTGCCCGGTGTTCTGCGTGCCCTACGGCTACAGCGAAGGCGAGGACGTGCGCGATCTCGGCGCCGATGCTATAGTGGCAACCCTCGAAGAGGCGGCCCGCCGCCTCGCGAATTTTCCCTCTCCCCCGTGGGGAGAGGGCTAGGGTGAGGGGCAACGGCCGCTCACCCTCACCCCGACCCTCTCCCTCGAGGGAGAGGGAGCGAAAGGGAATCGTGCTCCACCTGAACTTGAAACGCGTGAGGAAATACGCCGTCGGCGGGGAGGCCTGGCCCTGGCGCCGCTTGCCTGACTGATCGTCGCAAGCAACGGGCGTCCGTGCCCGTGTTTTCCCGCAGTTTCAAGTAGTGGAGTCATGATGACCGAAGCCGAATTCAACGCGCTGGCCGCCCAGGGCTACAACCGCATTCCGGTGACCCTGGAAACCTTCGCCGACCTCGATACCCCCCTCTCGATCTACCTCAAGCTGGCCAAAGGTACCAGTGGCGCCTACAGCTACCTGCTCGAATCCGTGCAGGGCGGCGAGCGCTTCGGCCGCTATTCCTTCATCGGCCTGTCGGCGCCGACGCGCATCGCCGCCTGGGGCCGCGACGTCATGGTGCTGACCGGCAACCGCATCGCCGAGCGGCGCGACGACTGCGATCCGCTCGCCTTCGTCGGCGAATACATGGCGCGCTTCAGGCTGGCGCCGCGCGCCGGCCTGCCGCGCTTCTGTGGCGGCCTCGTCGGCAGCTTCGGCTACGACACGGTGCGCTACATCGAGCCGA
>JBDHRL010000109.1:0-8661 GCA_039807535.1 Rhodocyclaceae bacterium | reverse complement strand
AACGGCGCCGGCACACGTCTGCTGCTCGACTGGTTTCTGCGGGAGAACGGCATTGCGGCGCAGGCCATCGCCGGCTACGGCGACGTGGAGATGACGCATTCGGCGGTGGCGGCGATGATCGCCAGCGGCCATGCCGACGCCGGCCTCGGCGTGGAAGCCGCCGCGCGCCAGTTCGGTTTGGGCTTCGTGCCGCTGCTGAAGGAGGATTATTTCCTCGTCACGCGGCGCGACAAACTGCACCAGCCGGCGTTCGAGGCGTTGCTCGCACTGTTGAAGGGCAACGGTTTCCGCCGCGCCGTACGCGCCCTGCCCGGCTACGATGCAGCCGGTTGCGGATCCGAGACGCCGTTCCCCAAGGACTGACTTTTTCCAAACTGCTTCGGTCATCGCTCGCAGAGCTGACCGACCAGCCGCTTCGCCAGCGCCACGGCAACACGCCTGCGATATCCCGCTGCGGTAAGCGTCGAGGCCATCGGCTGAATCTCCTTGCGTACCGCCTTGTCCAGCGCGGCGAAGAAGGCGTCGTCCGGCGCCTTGCCGCGGAGGGCGTCGAGTCCGGGCACCAGGCCGGGATAGGAATTCACGCCGGTGCAGGCGACGCGCAGCTCGGCGATGCGGCCCCCCTCGCGCTTGAGCGCCACGGCGATGCCGGCGAGCGGGAAGTCGATGGCGCCGCGCACGCGGATTTTCTCGTAACCCGCCGACCAGCCAGTTTGGGGCGGCACCTCGACGGACACCAGCAGGTCGCCGGGAGCAAGCTTGAGGTGGCGCATGCCGTCGTCGGCGAAGAGAGCGGCGAGCGGCTCGCGGCGGTTGCCCGTGGGGCCGGCGATGTCGACCTCGGCGCCGAGCACCAGCAGGGCCGGCGCCAGGTCGCCGCTGTAGCAGGCGTAGCAGCGGTCCGACTTCGGCGCGACGCGGCAGGTGTCGCCCTCGCACTTCATGCAGTATTCGTTGGCGGTGCGCCACCAGTCGCTCTGGTTGTAGAAGTAGCAGCGCGTGTCCTGCATCAGGTTGCCGCCGACCGTGCCGGCGGCGCGGTGGGTCGGGCCGGCCACCTGCGCGGCGGCCTGCGCCAGCAGCGGCGCGTGACGGCGCACGGCGTCCGAGGCGCACAGTGCCTCCAGTGTCACGCCGGCGCCGATCCGCAGCGACTGACTTTCCTGGCGGATCTCGCGCAGCTCGGCCAGTCCGGAGACGTCGATCAGGGTCTGCGCTTTCTGGATATTGCGGCGCAGGTTGGGCACGAGGTCGGTGCCGCCGGCGAGGTAGCGCGCGGCGGCGTCCGCGCCGTGCATGGCGATGGCCTGGGCGACCGAGGCGGGCTTGAGGATGGCGAGCGGTTGCATCAGGCGGCTCCTTCGGTGGCGGGTTGCTTCGCGGCCTTGCCGGGTTTTCGCTGGGCGGCGCGCTGCTCGCGCTCGCGCGCCTCCATCGCCTCGGCGATGCGCTCCGGCGTGAGCGGGAAGTCGTGCAGTTCCAGGCCGGTCGCCTCGCGCACGGCCTCGGCGAGGGCGGCGGGGAAGCCGGACAGCGGGCCTTCGCTGGCCTCCTTGGCGCCGAAGGGGCCGTTCGGGTCGATGCTCTCGACGATGAACACGTCAATGGGCGGCGACTCGGCGATGGTCGGAAAGGCGTAGTCGAGGAAGTTGGCGGCGGCGTGCTTGCCGTTTTCGTAGCGCGTCTGCTCGCACAGGCCCTGGCCCATGCCCATCCAGACCGCGCCCTGCACCTGGCCTTCGACGCTGAGCGGGTTGATGGCGAAGCCGCAGTCGAGTGCGGCCCACACCTTGTCCACGCTGACGCGGCCGGTGACCGGGTCGACGCTGACCTCGACCACCTGCGCGGCGTAGGAGAAGCCCATCGTGGAGCCGACGGCGCCGCCGCGGTGCTTGCCGCCCTGGAACTCGACCGGGCAGGTGAAGGTGCCCTTGAAATGCAGGGTGCCGGTGTTCACCAGCGCTTCGGCCGTGGCGTCGCTGAAGCCGATGGAACGGCTCGGGTCGCCGGCGACGTGGAACGATTCGCCCAGGCACTCCACCTGCTCCGGCGCCACCTCAAGGCGGCGCGCGGCGGCCTCGGCGAGGGCCTGCTTCAGCTTCTTCGCCGCGTCGAGGCAGGCGTTGCCGACCATGAAGGTGACGCGCGAGGAATACGAGCCGTTGTCCTTCGGTGTCAGCGCGCTGTCGTTGGAGATGACGCGCACGCGGCGCCAATCGACGCCGAGCACTTCCACCACGACCTGGGCGACGATGGTGGTGCAGCCCTGGCCGACGTCGGCGGCGCCGGTGAGGATGGTGATGCCGCCGTCGAAGTCCAGCTTGAGCACGATCGTCGCGTGGGGCTGGCCGGTGAAATGCACGGGCTTGGCGGAGCCGCTGACGAAATGCGAACAGGCCATGCCGAGGCCCTTCCATTTCGGCATGCGGCCGCGGCGCGCGCGCCAGCCGCTCGCCGCCTCAACCTTGTCGAGGCACTCGGGCAGGCCGTAGGACTCGACGCGCAGGCCGTTGATGGTCTCGGTCGGGCAGGGCAGCTGGTTGCGCCGCCTGACCTCGATCGGGTCGAGGCCCAGCTCCAGGGCCATGGAAGTCATCAGCGACTCGAAGGCGATGCGGGTGTTGACCGTGCCGTGCCCGCGCATGGCGCCGCAGGGCGGAGTGTTGGCGTAGACGCGATAGCCGTCGTACTTCACGGCGGGGATGTCGTAGAGGCCGTTGATCAGGGCGCCGGCGTAGAGGATGGTGATGATGCCGTAGCCACCATAGGCGCCGCCGCGCTGCACCACCTCGCACTCGCAGGCGGTGATGCGGCCGTCGCGCGTCATGCCGAGCTTCATGCGCGTGTCGCTCTCCGGGCGGCCGCGGTGGGTGAGGATGGATTCCTCGCGCGTGAGCTGCATGCGCACGGTGCCGCCGACGGCGCGCGCCAGCAGGGAGACGATGATCTCGAAGTTGAGCGTCTCGACGCGCGAGCCGAAGCCGCCGCCGACGTAGGGCTTGATGACGCGCACGCGCGAGGTGTCCAGGCCCAAGCACTGGGCGACGCGCAGGTGCACGTAGTAGGGCACCATGCTCACGGTATGCAGCGTGAGGTGGTCGCGCGAGGGATCGTAGTTCGCCAGTGCCGCGTGCGGCTCCATCTGGGCGTGGGTCACCTCGGCCGTGTGGTAGGTCTGTTCGCGGATCAGGTCGGCTTTGGCGAAGCCCGCTGCTGCGTCGCCGAACTCGTTGTGCACTTCGCGTTCGATGTTGCTGGGCTTGTTGTCGTGCAGCAGCGCAGCGCCGGGCGCACGCGCCTGGGCGGTACTTTCGATGATCGGCAGCTCGCGTACATGCAAACGGATCAGCTTGAGGGCTTGTTCGGCGGTCTGTTCGTCCACCGCCGCCACCGCCGCCACCGGTTCGCCGAAATAGCGCACCTTGCCCCGCGCCAGCGGGAACTCGTTCTGAGCGATGGGCAGGATGCCGTAGGGTACGTCGCAGTCCTCGCCGGTGACGACCGCCACCACGCCAGGCAGACTGCGCGCTGCGGAGACGTCGACCTCGAGCAATTCGGCATGGGGCACGGGGCTGCGGAGGATCTTGCCCACCAGGGCATCGGCCGGGAACAGGTCTGCCGTGTACTTGGCCCGCCCGGTGACCTTCTCGACGCCGTCGAACAGCGGCAGGCGCTCGCCGACGCCCTTGTTCGGTTTCGCATTCATGCCAATTCTCCCTGCGCCGCGGTGGCTGCCTGGACCGATTCGATGATCTTCACGTAGCCGGTGCAGCGGCACAGGTTGCCGCCGAGCGCTTCGCGGATATCGGCTTCGGTCGGGTTCGGATTGCCGCGCAGGAGCCCTTCGGCGGCCATGATCATGCCAGGCGTGCAGAAGCCGCACTGGGCACCGAGTTTTTCGTGGAAGGCCTGCTGCAGTGGAGAGAGCTGGCCGTTCGACGACTGGGATTCGATGGTCTCGACGTGGCGGCCGTCAACCGCGGCTGCGAAGGTGCAGCAGGCAAGGCGCGGTCGTCCGTCGACCAGTACCGTGCAGGCGCCGCACTCGCCGCCATCGCAGCCCTGCTTGGTGCCGGTTAGCCGCAGTTGCTCGCGCAGATAGTCGATCAGCAGTGTGTTGTCCGTCACGGCGTCCTCGCGCCAGCGGCCGTTCACCTGGATGCGCAGGATGCGTTTCATGCTCCGTCCTTTCATCGCTGAATCCGATAAAAGATTGGAGCACAACAATTTGTAATCAAGCAATATGCAGCGGTTTGCACAGCTGGCCGCCATCCGCAGCGTCGGCCGCGGCCAGGAGGCGGTGGCCGTGGGTGAAGGTGGTGGCGCGGCCGTTGCGGACGAAGCCGCACAGGGTAATGCCGAAGCGGCCGGTCACCTCGATGGCCAGCGAGGAAGCGGCCGAGACGGCGGCGACCAGTTCCAGTCCGGCGCGGGCCGCCTTGCTGGCCATTTCCAGGGTGACGCGACTGGTCAGCGCGGTGCCGCAGCCGGCCAGCGGCAGCCCGGCGAGCAGGCACTGGCCGATGGCCTTGTCGAGTGCGTTGTGGCGGCCGAGGTCCTCGGCCAGCACGAGCAGGCGTCCGGCGCCGTCGAAGATCGCGGCGGCATGAGTGCCGCCGGTGGCGAGCCAAACGGCCTGGCGCTGGCGCATGGCGGCCATGATGGCGTCGAGGCGGGTAGGGGCCAGGCGCAGGCTGTCGCCGACGGTCGGGATGCCGCGCACGACGTCTTCCACCCGTTCGCGGCCGCCGCAGATGCCGCAGGAGGAGCCGACCACCACGTTGCGGCGGCGCACCTTTGCTCGCTGCGGATCGGCCAGGACCAGGCGCACGACGCCGCGGTTGTCCGGGCAGACGGCCAGCGAGCGGATCTCATCGAGGCTGTCGAAGAGCCCTTCGGTGAAGGCGAAGCCGGCGGCCAGCGCCAGCACCTCCGGCACGCCCCCCGCACCCAGCACGCCGTCGGCGGGCGTGAAGCCGCAGGGCGCGGCGACCAGATCGGTCGGCGTCCACATCAGGGTGTAGGCGCCGATGCCTTCGACGTCGATGGTCAGGGTCTCCTCTTCGACCACCCAGCAGGCGTCATCCTGCCGGGACGAACCATCGAAGCGCTTTGCGCTGACCGCGCGGATGCCGTGTTGATGGATAAAGTCCATGGCCATGTTCATGTCTCCTTTCAGGCGGCCTTGCGCAGGGCGACGCGGACGACGTCCGAGCCGGAGCCGGTGGCGTCTGTCAGCTCCAGCGACATGGGGGCGACGGTGTTGAGGCTGGGCGCCTTCATGTCCTTGGCGTAAGGCGTCGCCCAGTAGTCGAACTGGCCGACGATGAGCAGCGTGTCCGGGCGGATGCCCTGGTTGAGGATGGCCGGGCCGCGCGTGGTGCGCACCGTCGAGACGACGTCGACCTCGTCGCCCTCTTCGATGCCGAGCCTTTCCGCTGTGCGCGTGTTCATCACCACGCCGCGATGGCCGCGTATGTTCTGCGAGAGCTCGTCCATGAGCTGGATCGAGGCGTTGCTGCCGGCATGGAACTGCATGCTCTTGGTGGTGAGCAGCCAGAAGGGGAAGTCCTCGGGGCGTGCGCCCTGGTTCAGCAAGGCACGCTCCCACTTGCCCGGCATGTCGTGCCAGGCCGGCAGGAACTGGTACTCGGTGAGTTGCCCGTCCCACCAGTGGATGCCCTGCTCGTGCAGGCGGCGCTCCAGTTCGCGGCCGGAACGTGTAAGCCGCTCCTGATAGGGCAGCTCGAAGCGCAGGTTGTGCTCGGCCAGCTTGGGGTAGAGATACCAGCCGCGCCGCGACCAGGGCTTGCTGTAGAAGCCGTTTTCGCGGAACCAGGCAAGGTCGCGCACCTCGGCGCCGCCGGACAGGTCCGCCGTGGCGGCCTTGCAGCCGGCGTCCCAGATTTCCTCGACGCTGTGCGGCACGGCCGGATCGAGCGTGAAATCGAAGCCCTCGCCCTTCAGCGGCACGGTGCCGGCGCCGCGGTTGATGGCGCTGTTGTACTCCTCGAGGATGCCGACGCGGCGAGCCAGTTCCGTCGATATCCAGGTGAAGTCGCGCGTGTCGCCGCGCGGGTCGACGACCGGCTGGCGCAGGATGAAGCCTTGGTGGTCCCAATACTGCTCGATGTACTTGGTGCGGCCGAGGCGGATCAGCTGCAGGCTTTCCAGGTCGGTGGCTTCCGGCAGCAGGATGTCGGCCATCCAGTTGGTCTCGTCGACGGTGTAGGCGAAGGAGACCATGAAGGGAAAGCGCGCCATGGTTTCCGACAGCGCGCGCGTGTCCCAGAAGGAGATCGCCGGATTGGTGCGGAAGGTGAACCACAGTTCCGGGAAAGCCGGGTCCATGAGGTTTTCCGGCGCCTCTTTCTGCCACATCCAGGCCAGGTGGGTCGGGCCGAGCGCCTGGCTCCAGGGACCGTTGCCGGCGAGCGGCACCAGGGTTCGGTGGGCGTTGCGGTTGGCCGGCTTGCGGATCCAGCGTTTGGGATCGGTCGGATTGAGGCTGTGCATCATGAAGCCGTCCTCGCCTGGCTTGACGCTCTGCAGGCGATCCTCGTGCGGGCGGTTGATGCGGACGGTGGTGCCGAGCGTGCCGCCCGGCACTTCCAGCGCGCCGACCAACACGGCCATGACGGTGCGCGACCAGCAGCAGTCGAAGGCGCCCCAGCCGTTGTTGACGGTCTTGCCGAGCGTCACCGAAACCGGGCGGAAGGGCAGCACTTCGCCGTCGATCTCGATGGTCTCGCCGACGCGGGCGTGGTCGACGAACTCGTTGGCGACGCGGCGGATGCGTTCGGCCGGCACCTCGCAGACCTTCTCCGCCCACTCGGGCGAATAGGGCTGCACGTGTGCGACGAGCTTGGCGAAGGACGGCTCGCATTCGACGTCACGGTGTGTCCACCGATCCTCGTCGGGCCCCTGCTCGCAGGCCGAGGCCACGATGAAACGGCCCCCGAGGGCGGGCAGGGTGTCCGGCGTGTCGAAGGGCACGGCGGCGTTGTGGCGCGTGTCCCACAGCAGCGGCTTGCCGGTTTCCGGCTCGCGCAGGTAATAGCCGTTCGGCCCGACCAGATAAGGGGAGGCGGTGCGGTCGCGCAGAAAGGGCAAGTCGAGGTCCTCGCGCCGCCGCTCGTGCAGCATGACGTGGATCAGGGCGAACATGAAGGCGCCGTCGGTCTTCGGCTTGATCGGAATCCATTCGGCCGAGGCGGCGGCGGTGACGCCGAGGTGCGGTTCGACGTAGACGCGCTTCATGCCGCGCACGCGCGCCGCGGCATGGCGCGCGGCGGCGCAGACGCCGCCGGTGACTTCGACATTGGCGCCGAAGGAAATGATGTACTCCGTGTAGGGCGTGTCGGCGGCGACGGTGAAGGCGCGGTGCCAGTACTCGCCGTAGAGATGCTCGGAATGGGTGCATTTCACGCCCTGGCCGGAGCCGAAGCTGTAGTCCATCGGCCCCCAGGCGGAGAGGAAGGCCGGGAAGGTGCCCATGTAGTTGGAGGGCGTGCCGCCGTGGCCGAAGCTGGCCGCCACGCGCGGCAGGCCGGCCTCGTCGATGATCCCCCTGGCGCGGATGTCGCGCAGTTTCGCGGCGACGATGTCGAGCGCCTCGTCCCAGGAGATCGGCTCGAAGCCCGGATCCTCGCCGATGCCCTTCTTCGGGTTGGTGCGCCGCATCGGCGACAGGACCCGGTGCGGCGAGTAGGTTTTCTGTATCAGGCCGTAGGCCTTGACGCAGGGCTTGCCGTCGCCGGGGTGGATGCCTTTGCCGCGGAAGTTCGGCGCGACCTCGGTGGCCACGCCGTTCTCCACCTTCACCGCCAGCAGGTCAGGGCCGGCTACACAGTTGTAACAGTAGGTCGGCACCCATTTCGCTGCGGCGTTGAATTCCATGGCTCCTCCTTATCGTGATACGTTTTTAATGACTATTTATCATTATTGGTATCAAGTGTAGAACGGCCGGAACCGCCTTCAAATAGGGCGTTACTCTACATATTGGAAACAGCAGGAATAAGCAGGATGGCGTCAGCGCCGTACTGCTGGCACTGACATTAGCGCCCGACCGGCGCCTTGGCGACGCCGTTGATCCTGGCGCCGGCGGCCAGGCCGCGGCTCCTGAACCAGCCGGCGTTCATCTCGAGGGCGAAGCGCACCGGTTTCGTCGAGCAGTGGTTGTCGAGCGATTGCGGCTGCATGTCGGCGATCTGCACGATGCGGCCGTTGTCGTCGAGGAAGGCAATGCTGAGGGGGATGAGGGTGTTCTTCATCCAGAAGCACTGCACGGCAGGTTCCGGAAAGACGAACAGCATGCCGCGATGCATGGGCATCGACGACCGGTTCATCAGGCCCGTGGCGCGATCGGCATTGCTGTTCACCACCTCGGCCTCGATGCGGTGCATGCCGGCGCTGAGCTCGATGACGGGCGCGGCCATCGCCGCGCCGCTCGCCAGCAGCAGGCACGATAGGAAGGACAGGAGTCTCATGCGGCGAGAGCTTACCAGCTTGGTGCGGCACCCGGCAGGTAGGTGAGCGGCACGGCATCATCGCGCCGTGCCGGAGCGAGCCGCGCCTCGACTTCGTCGCGCGAGGGGCGCGCCTCGTCGAGGCTTTCGGCCAGCAGGCCGCGCATGCGATCGCACCAGAGAAAAGTCAGTC
>JBDHRL010000108.1:0-8669 GCA_039807535.1 Rhodocyclaceae bacterium | reverse complement strand
CTTTGTCTTACGCTGCTCCGCCTTGGGGCGGCCCGGCGGCGGAGCGGCTAAAAGTCAGTCCCCGCGGAACGGCGATAGTGGATCGCCTCGGCAACGTGCGCGCTCGACACGCGCCCGGCGCCGGCCAGGTCGGCGATGGTGCGCGCCACCTTGAGCACGCGGTGGTAGGCGCGCGCCGAGAGGCCGAGGCGGGCGATGGCCTGCTTGAGCAGCTGCGCGCCGGCCTCGTCGGGCGCACACAGCTTGTCGATTTCCCTGGTGGCGAGGCGGGCGTTGGGCTTGGCCTGCCGCGCCAGCTGGGCTTCCCGCGCCGCCGCCACCCTCGCGCGCACTGCCGCCGAGCTTTCCCCGTCCGCCCTGCCTTGCAGCTCGCCCTCGGCCAGCGCCGGCACCTCGATGTGCAGGTCGATGCGGTCGAGCAGCGGCCCGGAGAGTTTTCCGCGATAGCGCGCCACCTGGTCCGGCGTGCAGCGGCAGCGCGCCTCGCCGAGATGGCCGCAGGGACAGGGATTCATCGCCGCGACGAGCTGGAACTGCGCCGGGTAGTCGACGCGGTGCGCGGCGCGGGCGACGCGGATGTGGCCGGATTCCAGCGGCTCGCGCAGCGCCTCCAGCACGCGCCGCTCGAACTCCGGCAACTCGTCGAGGAACAGCACGCCGTGGTGGGCAAGCGAGATCTCGCCCGGGCGCGGATTCGCGCCGCCGCCGACCAGCGCGGCGGCCGAGGCGGTGTGGTGCGGCGCCTGATAGGGGCGGCGCATCCACTGCGCGACGCGGAAGCCGCCGGCAAGCGAATGAAGGGCCGCGGATTCCAGCGCTTCCGCCTCGCCCATCGGCGGCAGCAGGCCGGGGAAGCGCGCGGCGAGCATCGACTTGCCGGTGCCGGGCGGCCCGGTCATCAGCAGGCTGTGGCCGCCCGCCGCGGCGACTTCCAGTGCGCGCTTGGCCTGGGCCTGCCCCTTCACGTCGGCGAGATCGGGATAGTCGGGCGCCGCCGCCATCGGCGCGCCGGCGTAGGGCGCGAGCGGCTGCTGGCCGTTGAGATGCGCGCAGACTTCCAGCAGCGACTGCGCCGGCAGGATGGTCGCCGCTCCGACCAGCGCGGCCTCGGCGGCGCTATCAAAGGGCAGCACGAAGCTGCGCGCCTGCCCGCGCGCGGCCAGGCACATCGCCAGCGCACCGCGGATGGGGCGCAGTTCGCCCGTCAGCGAGAGCTCACCGGCGAACTCGTGCTCGGCGAGGCGCTTGCCGTCGACCTGGCCCGAGGCGGCGAGGATGCCCAGCGCGATCGGCAGGTCGAAGCGGCCCGACTCCTTCGGCAGGTCGGCCGGCGCGAGGTTGACGGTGATGCGGCTGGCCGGGAACTCGAAGCGCGCGTTCTGGATCGCCGCGCGCACCCGCTCGCGCGCCTCCTTCACCTCGGTGTCGGCGAGTCCGACGATGGTGAAGGAAGGCAGGCCGCGGCCGAGGTGCACCTCGACGGTGACTTCCGGCGCTTCCATGCCGGCGAGGGCGCGGCTCCTGAGGACGGCGAGCGACATGATGCCGGCAAGTGTATAGCGTGAAACGCCTTGCGTGCCGACCGCGACCGCCAAATTTCATCCGGCCGCGGGCGGTCCGGGATCGGCGATGCGGCGCCAGGCTCGCCGGGCGTGCCATGAAAAAGGGGCGCCGTGGCGCCCCCGGCAATGCGCGGGCGCCGTCAGTCGGCCTTGATGGCCTCGACGGCAATATCGAGCGTGATCTCGTCGCCGACGTTGGGCGCGAATTTGCCGGCGTTGAAGTCGCTGCGCTTGATCAGGCCGCTGGCGTTGGCCCCCACCGCATCCTTCTTCAGCATCGGATGCGGCCTGGCGACGAAGGAGGTGACGGTGAGCGTGACCGGCCGGGTGATCCCCTTGATGGTGAGGTTGCCCTCCACGCTCACCGGCTTGTCCCCGTCGAAGGTCACCTTGGTGGACTTGAAGGTGGCGGTCGGGTGATTCGCCGTGTCGAAGAAATCCGCGTCCTGGATGTGCTTGTCGAGGACCGCGCTGCCGGTGTCGATCGACTTCATGTCGATGGTGACGTCGACCGCGGCGGTCCTTGCCGCCTTGTCCAGCGTCACGGTGCCGCTCGTCTTGTTGAAGCGGGCCAGCTGCTTCGAGAAACCGAAGTGGCTGTAGGAGAAGCGCGGGAAGGAATGGCCGGGATCGAGGGCGTAGTGCTCCGGGGCGGCGAAGGCCGGGGCAAAAGTCAGTCCCGCCAGGACGGCGGCGAGGGCTTTCAGTTTCATGCGTTGGTTCTCCTTGCGGGTTGGATGGCTTACTTCTTGGCGGTGATGATGCGGAAGCGGATCTGCACGTCGTCGGCGACGGTGGCGGTGTCCTTCCATTCGCCTTCGCCGATGTTGAAGGCCAGCCGCCTGATCGGCAGCGTGCCTTCGAAGACCTGCTGGCCGCCCTCGGCCCTGTAGCTTATCGGGGCGACGACCTCGTGCGTGATGCCCTTGATGGTGAGCTTGCCGGCAGCCTCGAATTTGCCGGCGCCGGCCGGCTTGATGGCAGTGGTGACGAAAGTCGCCTTGGGGAATTTTGCGGCGTTGAACCACTCCGGCTTGACCGTCTCGTGGTTGAAATCCTCGTTGCCGAGGTCGAAGCTGGCGATGTCTATTTCGACGCTGGCCTTCCCCTGCGCCGGCTTGGCCGGGTCGAAGCTCACCTGCGCGGAGAAGCGCCTGAACGTGCCTTCGAGCGGCACGCCCATCTGCTTCGAAATGGCGACGACGCTGCTTTTCGCGGCATCGACCTGGGCGAGGGCCGGAACGAGGAGGGCGGCGCCGAGCGCCAGGGCGATTGCTGTCTTCTTCATCATGCTTTCTTCCTGTCGAGAAGCGGGATCATGCGGCCGAGCACCTCGTCGCGGTCCACGAAGTGGTGCTTGAGCGCCGCCGTCAGGTGCGTGATGACCAGCACCCCCAGCGAGAAATTGAGAACCTTGTGCACCACCGTCAGCGCATCGCCCAGTTCCTTGCTTTTGTCCAGCAGGTCGGGCAGCGGCACGATGCCGAGGTACACCGTCTGGACGCCTTTGGCCGAACTCATCAGCCAGCCGGAGACGGGCACGGCGAGGATCAGCACGTAGAGCAGGTGGTGCGCGGCGACCGAGGCGATGCGCTGCCAGGCCGGCATGCCGGCGGGCGGCGGCGGCGCGGGGTGCCCGATGCGCCAGGCGATGCGGGCGACCGCCAGCAGGAACACCGTGACGCCGATCCACTTGTGGTACGAGTAGAGCTTCAGCCGCGTCGGCGAAAACGGCAGGTCGTGCATGTACACGCCGAGCGGAAAGGCGCAGAAGACGAGCAGCGTGATCAGCCAGTGCAGGGCGATGGCGCCGCGGGTGTAGCCGGATGCCGGCGGGGTCATGCGGGGCCTCCCGTGTGTCGGACCATCCTGCGACCGGCGGCGGCGGGCAAAGGTTCCGCCGCCTCGAAAGCCTCGCGCAGGCCGCGCAGCGCGGATTCGATGCGTTGCAGCCGGGCCGGGCCCAATTCTCCCAGCGCCCGGCGCAGGTGGGTGAGGTGGGCGGCGAAGGACCTGTCGAAAAGGCGCGCGCCGGCCGGCGTCAGGCTGACGATCATGCTGCGGCCGTCCTCGGGCGAGGCGCTGCGCCGCACCAGCCGCTGCGTTTCCAGCCGGTCGACCACGCCGGTCAGCGTGCCCTTGGTGATCAGCGTCCTCTCGCCCAGCTCCTTGAAGCTCATGCCCGCCGTGTTGCCGAGCGTGGCGACGATGTCGAACTGCGCCGGGGTCAGGCCGAGCGCGCGCACGTGCGCGCCGGAATAGGCCTCGAAGGCCTGGTAGCAGCGGGCCAGTTCTCTCAGCATCGGCAGGAAGGGTTCGTGCGGCAAGGCGGTGTTTTCAAGCAAGTTCCAACTTTAGTTATATTAGTACTAATTAGAACTAACTGTCAAGCAGGCGGCTGTCCCGGAGCGCCTGCCGGGCGGACAGATTGTCGGGCCGGGTTTCGCGGGATGCGGATTCGCTGCCGGCCGGGTGCGATGCGCGCGGAACCCCGGCCTGGTCCGCACCGATCTTGTGCAGGAAACAAAGACCACGCGACATCCTGGTGCGCCGGTGGGTCGGGCGGCCTGGAATCATCGTTGCACATCATGCTGAACGGAAGGAGAACTCCCGGCTGGCACGGTTGATGCAGTGGGAATGGTGGCCTGTTCGTCACTTCGATCCGAGGAGCCCATCATGCGCAGGACCCCGACCCTGCTTGTCGGCGCCGTATCCGCCGCACTGACTTTTTCCGCGATCGTCCATGCCCAGACCGCGCCGGCGGCCGAGGCCAGTCCGCATACCCTGACCGCCAACATCGGCCTGTACAGCAGCTACCGCTTCCGCGGCATCGACCAGACCTTCGGCAAGCCGGCCCTGCAGGGCGGCTTCGACTACGCACACGCCAGCGGCTTCTACGCCGGCAACTGGAACGCCAATGTGAACGCCGGCGCCGGCTTTCCCTCCGCCAACCTGGAGATGGATTTCTACGGCGGCTGGAAGAAGACCTGGGACGACCGGGGCCTCGACGTCGGCGCCATCCACTACTACTACCCCGGCAGCAACGCCAGCCTGGCGAACGGCACGGCGCTGACCAACGCCAGGCCGACCCGCGTGCATACCGGGCGCGTGGACAACACCGAGGTCTATATCGGCGGCAGCTGGAAGTACGTCTCGCTGAAGTACTTCCATGCCGTCGACGACTACTTCTCGGTGCCGAAGACCCGCGGTACCGGCTACCTCGACCTGTCGGCGAGCGTCGACCTGGGCGGCGGCTGGGGCGTCAACGGCCACCTCGGCCACCTGAACTTCAGGAACTATCACAACGGTGTTGCCAACGGCAATTACACCGACTGGAAGCTCGGCGTCACCAAGGACATTTCCGGCTGGCTGGTCGGCGCCGCCTACGTCGGCACCAACGCCAAGGGCAGTTGCAGCAAGGGTCAGCCCTACTGCTTCGGCAACGATGCGCCGGGCGCCACCCGCACCAGGGACGCCGGCCGCGACACGCTCATCCTCTCGATCAGCCGCACCTTCTGAAAGGAATCGCCATGAAACTCGTCACCGCCATCATCAAGCCGTTCAAGCTCGACGAGGTGCGCGAGGCGCTCTCCGCCGTCGGCGTGGCCGGCATCACCGTCACCGAGGTGAAGGGCTTCGGCCGCCAGAAGGGCCACACCGAGCGCTATCGCGGCGCCGAATACGTCGTCGACTTCCTGCCCAAGGTGAAGGTCGAGGCCGCTGTCGGGGACGACCTGCTCGAGCAGGTGATCGAGGCCATCGAGAAGACTGCACGCACCGGCAAGATCGGCGACGGCAAGATATTCGTCTTCGACCTCGAACAAGCCATCCGCATCCGCACCGGCGAGGCCGGCGCGGATGCGCTCTAAGGGAGAATGTCATGAAGAAATTTTTTGCGATCCTGATGCTGACCGTCGGATTCGCGGCCGGCGCTCCGGCGATGGCCGGGGAGAAGGCGGCCCCGGCGGCCGAGGCATCCGCGCCGGCCGCCGCCGTCGCGGCGGAAGCGGCGTCCGCCGCCGTGCCCGTGCCGAACAAGGGCGACACGGCCTGGATGACGGTGGCCACGGTGCTGGTGATCCTGATGACCATCCCCGGCCTGGCGATGTTCTACGGCGGCCTGGTGCGCGCCAAGAACATGCTCTCGGTGCTGATGCAGGTCTTCGTCGTCTTCTCGATGATCAGCGTGCTGTGGGCGCTCTACGGCTACACGCTGGCCTTCGGCGGCGGCGGCTCGTTCTACGGCAGCTTCGACAAGCTGTTCCTGAAAGGCGTCACGGTCGACTCGGTCGCCGCCACCTTCAGCAAGGGCGTGGTCATCCCCGAGCTGAGCTTCATCGCCTTCCAGGCCACTTTCGCCGCCATCACCTGCGCGCTGATCGTCGGCGCCTTCGCCGAGCGCATCAAGTTCTCGGCGGTGCTGCTGTTCTCGCTGATCTGGTTCACCTTCGCCTATCTGCCGATGGCGCACATGGTGTGGTACTGGGACGGCCCGGACGCCATCACCGATGCCGCCTCGCTGGAAAAGGTGACGGCGGCGGCCGGCTGGCTGTGGGCCAAGGGCGCACTCGACTTCGCCGGCGGCACGGTGGTGCACATCAACGCCGGCGTGGCGGGTCTCGTCGGCGCCTACCTGGTCGGCAAGCGCGTCGGCTACGGCAAGGAGTCGATGGCGCCGCATTCGCTGACGACGACCATGATCGGCGCCTCGCTGCTGTGGGTGGGCTGGTTCGGCTTCAACGCCGGCTCCAACCTGGAGGCGACCGGCGCCGCGGCGCTGGCCTTTCTCAACACCCTGGTGGCGACGGGCGCGGCGACGCTGTCCTGGACGCTGGCCGAGTGGCTGCTGAAGGGCAAGCCCTCGATGCTGGGTTCCGCCTCCGGCGCGGTGGCGGGCCTGGTGGCGATCACGCCGGCCTGCGGCTTCGTCGGCCCGATGGGCGCCATCGTCATCGGCCTGGCGGCCGGCGCGGTCTGCCTGTGGGGCGTGAATGGCCTGAAGAGGCTGCTCGGCGCGGACGACGCGCTCGACGTCTTCGGCGTGCATGGCGTGGGCGGCATCGTCGGCGCGATCCTCACCGGCGTTTTCGCCTCGCCGGAGCTGGGCGGCGCCGGAGTGTACGACTACGTCGCCAACAAGGTCGGCGAGTTCAGCATGGGCACGCAGCTCGTCAGCCAGCTCTGGGGCGTGGGCACCGCCATCGTCTGGTCCGCCGTGGTCTCCTTCGTCGCCTTCAGGATCGTCGATCTGACGGTCGGCCTGCGCGTGCCGGAAGAGGAAGAGCGCGAGGGCCTCGACATCACCTCGCACGGCGAGAGCGCCTACCACTACTGACCTTTGCCTCTCCCCGGAGGTCGATAATGGGCGCCCCGGCAACCGGGGCGCCCGATTTTTATGGTGCGCAAGTTTTCCTGTTTGTGGACGATAATGGAATCAGGCGAATTGCCGGCCAGACAGTCATGGATGATTTCACCCGCCGTCCCGAGAACCCGGACAGCAGGCCCGCAACCCTCACGGAGGCACGGCTCAGCCTCTATACGAAAGCCGTGCGTGCCATGCGGGGGGGCAGGTTTGATCTGCGCCTGCCCGCCGCACCCCTCGAAGACCCCCTCGCCCGGCTCGGGCATGAACTGAACGACCTGGCCCTCTGGCTCGACCGGCGCTTCGCCGAATTCGTGCGCCTGCGCGCCGTGGCCGAGCACGTGGCCGGCGGCGTGCGGCTGGACGACACCCTCGACCGCGTCTACGAATCGTTCAAAAGCCTGATTCCCTTCAATCGCCTCGGCTGCGCGCTCCTCAGCGAGGACGGCGCGTCGGTGAAGGCCCGCTGGGCGCGCTCCGACCGGCCGCTGAAGGTGCAGCGCGGCTTCACGGCCCCGCTCGCCGGCAGCAGCCTGGCACCGATTCTGGAAACCGGCCGGCCGCGCATCCTGAACGATCTCGAAGCCCACCTGGCCGCGCATCCGGAATCGGTGTCGACCCGGCTCATCGTCGAGGAAGGCATCCGTTCCAGCCTGACCTGCCCGCTGCTGGCGCAGGGCAAACCGGTCGGCTTTCTGTTCTTCTCCAGCGCCGAGCAGGACACCTACCGCGACCTGCACCAGGACATTTTCCTGCACATCGCCGGCCAGCTCTCGGCGCTGATCGAGAAAAGCCACCTCTACCAGCAGGTGATCGATCTGAACAACGACCTGCTCGCCGCGCAGGAGTCACTGCGCATCCAGGCGACGCGCGACGGCCTGACCGGCATCTACAACCGCCGCGCCATCCTCGAATTCGCCGAAGCGGAGCTGCAGCGCGCGCAGCGCCACGGCGCGCCCGTGGCGCTGGTGCTGATCGACGTCGACCACTTCAAGCTCACCAACGACCTCAACGGCCACCTCGCCGGCGACGCCGTGCTGCGCGCCGTGGCGGGGGCGCTGGCGGGCAGTCTGCGCGTCTACGACCGCGTCGGCCGCTACGGCGGGGAGGAATTTCTTGCCGTCATCGTCGAGTCGGACCCCGAGGCCGTGCTGGTCGCCGTCGAGCGACAGCGCCTGGCCGTGGCCGCGCTGCAGGTCGAGCACGCCGGCAAGGCGCTCGGCGCGACGGCCAGCTTCGGCATCGCCGTGCGCGGCCAGCACAGCCGGTTCGACCTGAACGCCCTGCTCTCGATCGCCGACGAGGGCCTCTACGAGGCCAAGCAGCTCGGCCGCAACCGCTGCGTGATGCACGTCGTCTGAGCCCGCCCCGGCGCGCACCTTTGCGCCGGCCCCCGGCCATGCTAATGTAATGGCGCACCATGCACCACGGGGCTGCGCACGGCTCGCCAGTCCTCCATTTGCCTATAACGAGAAGCGGCTGGCCGCGCGGGGTTGTCCGGCGGACCGCTCCCTTTCAAGGCAACCCCGCCAAGGAGGAAAGAGCCATGAGAGCAGCACTCGCATTCGCAGCCCTTGTCATCGCGTTGTTCAACCCTGCCGGGCTGCCTGCGGCTTCCGCCGCGGAGCAGAACGCCCAGACTGGCGCCACCCAGGAATGCAAGACGAACAAGTCGAACGTAACCACCTGCAAGCGGCCGGTCGCCCAAGACGCCAGAAGGCAATGCCGCTGGAAATGCTCCGTCT
>JBDHRL010000107.1:0-8672 GCA_039807535.1 Rhodocyclaceae bacterium | reverse complement strand
GCGCCGCTTCAGCCAGAGCAGGGCGCTGGCGAAGGCGCTTACGGCGACGAAGGGGATGGCGATCTGGTTGAGCACCGTCCAGCCGGCGCTGGTGACGAGCACGCCGGAGCCGAAGGAGGAGCCGGCCATGGCGAAGAACATGAGGAAGTCGTTGAGGCCCTGGGTCTTGGCCTTCTCCTCGGGGGCGTAGGCCTCGGTGAGCAGCGTGGTGCCGCCGATGTAGAGGAAGTTCCAGCCGATGCCGAGCAGCAGCAGCGCCCACCAGAAATGCATCAGGGTGAGGCCCTGCACGGCGATGGCGATGCAGCCGGCCATCAGCGCCGCGCCGGCGAAGAGGACGTTGAGCACGCCGAAGCGGGCGATGAGGTGGCCGGTGAAGAAGCTCGGCGCGAACATGCCGATGACGTGCCATTGCAGCACGAAAGCGGTGTCATCGAAGCCCAGCCCGCAGAAATCCATCGCCAGCGGCGTGGCGTTCATGAGCAGGTTCATCACGCCGTAGCCCACCGCCGCCGCCAGCGCGGCGACGACGAAGACCGGCTGGCGCGCGATCTCGGAGAGCGGCCGCCCGCCGCCGTGCCGCTCGGACTGACTTTGCGGCGGAAAGCGCAGCGTGGCGGCGATGGCCATGCCGACGAGGGCGAAGCCGATCAGCGCGGCATAGGAAGCGAGGTATTGCGGCGCGACGAGATCGCGCGTGGCCCGGGCCGCGGCCGGGCCGAGGAAGCCGCCGACGATGCCGCCGGCCAGCGTCAGCGAGATCGCGCGGCTCTTCCAGTCGGCCGGCGCCACTTCCGCCGCGGCGAAGCGCAGGTACTGGCCGAAGGCCTGGTAGATGCCCGAGCAGAAGGTGGCGGCGCACAGCAGCCAGAAGCTCTGCAGCCAGATCGCCAGCGCGCCGATGGCGCCGCCCGCCATGCCGCTGGCGGTGCCGAGGATGAAGCCGGCGCGACGGCCATGGACGCGCATGAAGTGCGAGGCGGGCAGGGTCGACGCTGCCGAGCCGAGCACGTAGCCGACCACCGGCAGGGTGGCGAGCCGCTTGTCCGGCGCCAGGGCGTAGCCGGCCAGGGCGTTGATGGCGACGAGGGTGACGCCGTTGGTGAGCAGCAGCGCCTGGCAGGCGGCGAGGAGGGCGACGGCGCGGCGGGCGGGATTCATTGCGGGATTTTATTCCTTCAGTCAGCGTGAAACACCTTGCGTGCCGGCCAAAGCCGCCAGATTTCATCCAGTCGCGGCTGGTCCTAGGCCTGCACCCTGATGCGGCCGACCAGCAGCAGGGACAGCAGGACGACGGCCACCGCCAGGTAGCCGACGAGGTTGTAGCGCAGGATGTGGCCGGCGCTGTCCTGGGTGATGATCAGGCCGCCGACATAGGAGGCGACGCCGGCGGCGAACTGCTGCGTGGCCCCGGTGAGGGAGAGGAAGGTGCCGCGCAGGCGCGGCTGCGCCGCCGAGGTGACGATGGCCATGGCCGGCACCATGCGCCCCGGCACGAGGATGAAGAACAGCGTCGATACGCAGATCATCAGCCACAGCGGAATCGGCACGAGGTGGGTCTGGATCAGCAGCGGCGCCAGCGCCAGCAGGGCGAGGATGCGATAGACGCGCCGCTTGCCGTGGCGGTCGGCGAGCTGGCCGATGCGCCGCGAGGTGAAGAGGGTGGCGGTGCCGCCGGCGAGATAGAGCAGGTAGATGTCCTCCTGGCGGATGCCGACGTTGGCCACCGTGTAGAGGGTGATGTAGGGGATCACCATGAAGGTGGAGAGCATGATCAGCACGATGAAGGCGAGCGCGTGCCGGTGATTGGCGTCGCGCAGCACCGCCGCCATGGCGGCGAGCGGGTGGGCGCGCTCGGCCTCGCCGATGATGGCCGAATCAAGGTGGCCGCGCAGCGTCGGCAGCATCCGGATGCCCGGCACCAGCAGCACGGCGGCCAGCGCCGCGATGAACAGGAAGGGGAAGCGCCAGCCGAAGTGGTTGGCGAGATAGAGCGACATCGGCACGCCGGCGACGGTGGACAGCGAGAAGGCCGCCATGATGGTGCCGCTGGCGCGGCCGCGCCGCTCGAAGGGGATCAGGTCGCCGACCATGGTGTGCACCATCGAGGTGAGCACGCCGCCGAAGGCGCCGGCGGCACAGCGCGCGGCAAGCAGGGCCGGATAGTCGGGCGCCAGGCCGCAGCCGAGGGTGGCCGCGCCGAAGAGGGCGAACATGCCGAGCAGCAGGCGCTTGCGCTCGAAGCGGTCGACGAAGGTGGCGGCGAGCACGCCGGAGGCGGCGGCGCTGAAGGTGTAGGAGGAGACCAGCAGGCCGAACTGGCGCGTGTCGATGGACAGTTCGTGGATCAGGATCGGCCCGAGCGGCATCATCACCATGAAGTCGAGGATGTGCGCGAACTGGATGCCGGCCAGCGTCAGCAGCAGGATGCGCTCGCGCGCGGGATCGAGGGGCCGGATCGTTGTCAAGATGGCTTATTCGCTGCGCAGCGCCTCCAGCGGATCGAGGCGGGCGGCGTGGCGGGCCGGGGCGACGCCCGCGGCCAGGCCGACGGCGACGGCGACCAGTTCGGCCAGCACGGCATACGCCCAGGGCGTGTGCACCGGCAGCGCCGGAAAAGCCAGCCCCAGCAGCACGGCGATGCTCCAGCCGAGCGCCAGTCCGGCGGCGCCGCCGAGCGCGGAGAGCAGCGCCGCCTCGCCGAGGAACAGCATCATGATGCGCTCGCGCGTCGCGCCGACGGCGCGCAGCAGGCCGATCTCGGCGGTGCGCTCGGCGACGCCGATGGTGAGGATGGTGAGGATGCCGACGCCGCCCACCAGCAGCGAGATGCCGCCGATGGCGGCCACGGCGAAGGTGATGGCGTTGAGCACCGTGCCGAACACCTCGAGCATCTTCTGCTGTGGCGTGATGGTGAAGTCCTCGGCGCCGTGCCGTGCGACGAGGATGCGCCGGAGGCCTTCCTCGACCTCGGCCAGCGGCGCCGTCGGCTCGTAGGTGACATGGATCTCCATCAGGCCGTCGCGGTTGAACATGTCGAGGGCGCGCGCCACCGGGATGAATACCGTGTCGTCCATGTCGAAGCCGAGGATCTGTCCCTTCGATTCCATGACGCCGACGACGCGGTAGCGCTCGCCGCCGACGCGGATGCGCGCGCCGAGCGGGTTCTCGGCGCCGAACAGCTCGGTCGCCACCTTGGCGCCGAGCACGACGAAGGCGCGCGCGGCGCGCGGATCGTCATCCGGCAGGTAATCGCCCGTCGCCACGCGCATCGACAGCGCGCGGGCGAAGTCCGGCCCGGTGCCGTAGAGCGTGACGCGGCGGCTCTTGCCGAAGAGCGCCACCTCGGCGTTGCCCTGCACCAGCGGGTCGGCCACCTGCACGTGGGGTGCGCGCCGAAGGGCGAGGGCATCCTCGATGCTGAGCGGGCGCGAGGTGTTCACCGCGCCGAGCGAGGCGCCGTGGGTCTGGGTGCGGCCCGGTGCGATGCCGATGATGTTGGTGCCGAACTGGGTGAACTCGGCGATGATGAAGCGGTGCAGCCCCTCGCCGATCGAGGTGAGCAGGATCACCGAGGCGATGCCCACCGCGATGCCCAGCGCCGTCAGCGCCGTGCGCATGCGGTGCGCGCGCAGCGCGGCGAGGGTGAAGGCGATGAAGTCGCGGGTGATCATCGCCTGCCCTCTCCCCTTGCCCCTCTCCCCAGCCCTCTCCCCGCAAGCGGGGCGAGGGTGTTGTCTTTCTCCCCTCTCCCGCTGGCGGGAGAGGGGCCGGGGGAGAGGGCAAGCCGGATTTTCTCCAGCACCGACTCCATCTCCTGCATCACCTCGTTGTTCCAGAACCGCAGCACCGTATAGCCTTCGCTGCGCAGCCAGTTGTCCCGCTCCGCGTCGTAGGCCGTTTGCTCTGCATGCTGTCCGCCATCCAGTTCGATGACCAGTCTTTGTTCGACGCAGATGAAATCGACGATGTAGCGCCCGAGCGGTTTTTGTCGTTTGAACTTCAGGCCCAGGAAGCGGTGGGCACGCAAGGGATACCAGAGTTTCTGCTCGGCGTCGGTCTGGTTGCAGCGAAGCTTCTTTGCATTTTTCAGCAGCGCCCTCTCCCCCTTCCCCTCTCCCGCAGGCGGGAGAGGGGGGGTCGCTCCCTCGCCCCGCTTGCGGGGAGAGGGCTGGGGAGAGGGGATATCTTTCCTCATCGCTTCGACAGCGCCATGACCGGATCGAGTGCCGCGGCGCGTTTTGCCGGCAGCACGGTGAACAGCACCGAGGTGGCGACGGCGGTGAGCGGGGCGGCGAGCACCGCCCACCAGGGTGCGGTGAACGGGATGTCGGGGAAGGCCTGGCCGATCGCCGCCTGGGCGAGCTTGCCGACGGCGAGGCCGCAGGCGGCGCCGCCCAGCGCCAGCATGATGGCCTCGGTGAAGAAGGCGGCGCGGACGTGCCGCCCGGTGGCGCCGAGCGCTTTCAGCAGGCCGATCTCGCGGCGCCGCTGCGTCACGGCGATGAGCATGACGTTCATGATGAGGATGCCGGCCACCGCCAGGCTGATGGCGGCAATGCCGCCCACCGCCAGGGTGAGCGTGCGCAGGATGCGGTCGAAGGTGGCCAGCACGGCGTCCTGCGTGATCACCGTGACGTCGCGCTCGCCCTCGTGGCGCAGGCGCAGGATCTCCTCGATGTCGTCCTTGACGAAGCCGATCTGCTCGCGGCTCTTTGCCTCGACGAGGACGCGGAACAGCGCCTCGGTGTTGAACAGGGCCTGCGCCGCGGCGAGCGGGATGACGACGATCTCGTCGGTGTTGAAGCCGAGCGACTGGCCCTGCCGCGCCAGCACGCCGACGATGCGGAAGCGGCGGTCGCCGATGCGCAGCCACTCGCCCAGCGCCGGCCGCGCGCCGAACAGCTCGGCCGCCACGGTGGCGCCGATGACGCACACCGGCTGACTGTGGCGCGGATCGCCCGGCGGCAGGAAAATGCCGTGCGCCAGATCCATCTGCCGCACCTGGATGAACTCGGCGGTGGTGCCGAGCACCGGCGTCTCGCGGATGCGGCTGCCGACGCGCACGTCGCCGGCGCCGACGACGAGCGGGGCAATGCGCAGCACGGCGTTGCTGCGCTTGAGCGCCAGGGCATCGTCGAGGGTGAGGTCGCGCGGCGTCTTGCCGACCAGTACGCCGGGCATGGCGCCGGCCGTTTCCGCGCGGCCGGGCAGGACGATGACGAGGTTGGTGCCGAGCGAGCCGAACTGGTTCACCACATAGAGGCGCGCGCCCTCGCCGATCGAGCTGACCGCCACCACCGCGGCGACGCCGATGCCCATGGCGAGCAGGATCAGCGCCGTGCGGCTGCGGTAGCCGCCGAGCACCTGCCAGGCGAAACGGAGGAGGTCGGCGAAGCGCATGATTAAAGCCAGCCCTCTCCCCCGACCCCTCTCCCGCAAGCGGGAGAGGGGAGGAAGGCAGCCCCCTCGCCCCTGCGGGGAGAGGGGAGGAAGGCAGCCCCCTCGCCCCTGCGGGGAGAGGGGAGGAAGGCAGTCCCCTCGCTCCAGCGGGGAGAGGGGAGGAAGGCAGCCCCCTCGCCCCTGCGGGGAGAGGGGAGGAAGGCAGCTCCCTCGCCCCAGCGGGGAGAGGGGAGGAAGGCAGCCCCCTCGCTCCAGCGGGGAGAGGGTTGGGGAGAGGGGGAGAGGGTGAATCTCATTCCCGGAGGTCCTCGACGACTTCGCCGTCGACCATGCGGATGCGGCGGCGGGCGCGGGCGCCGATCTCCGGGTCGTGGGTGACGACGGCGACGGTGCCGCCGTCGTGGTGCACGCGCTCGAGCACGGCCATCACTTCCTGGCCGGTATGGCGGTCGAGGTTGCCGGTCGGCTCGTCGGCGAGGATCAGCGTCGGTCCCATCGACATGGCGCGGGCGATGGCGACGCGCTGGCACTGGCCGCCGGAGAGCTGGTCGGGCCGGTGGCCGGCGCGCGCTTCCAGGCCGTAGTCGGCGAGCAGCCTGTCGAGGCGCCGCCGCCGCTCGGCCGGCTCGACGCCGGCCAGCACCATCGGCAGCTCGATGTTCTGCTCCGCCGTCAGGCGCGGCACGAGATGGAAAAACTGGAAGACGAAGCCGATGGCCTCGCGCCGCACGCGCGCCAGTTCGTCGTCGGAAAGACCGGTGACGTCGCGGCCGTTCAGCTCGTAGCGGCCGGCGCTGGGACGGTCGAGGAGCCCCAGCACGTTGAGCAGGGTGGATTTGCCGGAACCGGACGGCCCCATGATGGAGAGGTATTCGCCCGGCCCGATGTCCAGGTCGACGCCGCGCAGGGCGTGCACTTCCTCGTCGCCGACGCGGAAGATGCGCTCGATGCCGGTGAGCCGGATCATGCCGGAAGATTGTCATTCCCGCGAAAGCGGGAATCCGGCTTCTCGCGCCGACATGGATTCCCGCTTTCGCGGGAATGACGGCAGGGGGCAGTGCGGCAGGGGGCAGTGCCGCTCATGGTTTCCTGCCTGCCGGCTTTTCCTCGGCCACCGCATGGGCGCCGGCCTTGACTCCGGCGCGCTCGAGCGATGTGACGACGCGATCGCCGCGGGCGAGGCCGCTCTTCGCCTCGGTGAATTCCCAGTTGGAGAGGCCGGCCCCGATCTTCCGTTCTTCCAGCGTGCCGTCCGCGCCCAGCACGAGCACGCGGTTGCCGGGCATCAGCGCCGAGGTGGGAATGCGCAGCACGCCGTCGCGGCCGTCCACCACGATCTCGATGTCGGCGCTGTAGCCGACCAGCAGGTGGCGGATGTCGGCCGGACTGTCGAAATCCACTTCCACTTCGACGGTGCGCGCCTGTTTCTCCAGTGCCAGCACGTAGGGCGCGATGCGCCGCACCTTGCCGGTGAAGTGCCTGCCGCGGTAGGCGTCGAGGCTGATGCGCCCGCTCATGCCGACCCTGATCTGGGCGGCGTCGACCTCGTCGATGGGCGCCGAGACGTAGAGGCAGGAATCGTCGATGAGGTCCACCGCCGGCAGCGTCGGGATGCCGGGCGGCGAGGGCGTCAGGTATTCGCCCACCTCGCCGTTCACCTCGGCGACGATGCCGTCGAAGGGTGCCTTCACCACCGTGCGCGAGGTGTCGGCGCGCGAGGCGCTGATGCGCGCGCCGGCCTCCTGCACCTGGGCGCGGGCGGAGTCGCAGCCGGCCTGCCTGGCCCTGGCCTCGCTCTCGGCCTGGTCGACGCGCTCCTCGGAAACGAAGCCCTTGTCGCGCAGCGCCCGCGTGCGCTCGGCGTTGCGCCGCGCCGTGTCGGCGACGAGACAGGCCTCGCGCAGGCGGGCCTGCGCCGTGGCGCGCTGCTCGAGCGAGATGCGCTCGCGCGCGGAGAGGTCGTCGTTCCACAGCTCGACCAGCACCTGGCCGGCCTTGACGCGGTCGCCCTCGCGCACCAGCAGCTTGTCGATGCGCCCGCCCAGGGGCGGCGCCAGCTTGGCGCGGCGGCAGGCGGTGACCGAACCTGCACGGGTGTTGGCCACTGTCGTCTCGACGCGGCCGGGCTCGACGACGGCGACGGCGACGGCAATTGGCTGCGGTCGTGTCAGGGAAAAAGTCAGTCCCGCCAGCACGGCGAGGACGAGGAGGGCGGCGAGGCCGCGGCGCAGGAGGCGGGAGGAGGGCTTCATGCTGCGATTATGCCGTGTCCCGGACGGGGGACGGTTGACCGCCAGCAAATCCGGGCAGTCAGGCGATGAAACTCCGCAGGGCGTCGAGGACGGCGTCAGGGTATTCGGCCATGAGGGCGTGGCCGCTGCCCTCGATGGAAGCGATGCGGGCGTCCGGCATGGCGGCGGCGAGCTTGGGCGCGCCGCGCGGGGAGGTCATCAGGTCGCGGCTGCCGACGACGAGCAGCGCGGGGCATTGCAGTTGGGCGGCGGCCTCGAGGCCGCGCTGGTAGGCATTGCAGGCGTTGAGGTCGTTGAAAAGCACGCCGTCCCCGGCGCGCTCCATCAGGCGCATGCCGGCGCCCATCAGCCACAGGCCGGGCACGGTGTTGCCCCCGATGGCGCCGCGCGCGCCGTGCGACCAGACGTTCACCATGCCCTCGGCCTTCGGCCGGGCGTCGCGCGCGGCGGTGAGCAGCGCGTCCGAGACGGGCATCGGCACGGCGGTGCCGGCGAGGGCGATTCTCGTCACGTGCGCCGGATGGCGCGCGGCGGCTTCGAGCGAGACCAGCGAACCCATGCTGTGGCCGACGAGTGCCGCCTGTTCCACGCCCGCGGCGTCGAGCAGGGCGACGATCCAGTCGGCCTGCGCCTCCACCGTCGGCAGCAGCGGCCCCGCCGAGCGGCCGTGCCCCGGCAAGTCGGCCGCCAGCACGCCGAAGCCGTGATGGGCGAACCAGCGGCTCTGCAGGTTCCATACGCTGTGGTCGTTGGCCGCGCCGTGGATGAAGACGACGGCCGGCAGCGCCGGATCGAAGGGCTTGCCGCCGGTGTAGGCGTAGGCCTTGGCGTTATTGACTATGATTTCCATGGCGTCAGGAATGTTCGTGATGGGTCGAGGCTTCTCTCCCCTCTCCCCGCCGGGGAGAGGGGAAAAGCCGAGCCTCTTCATTTCTGCGAGGCCTTCAAGCCGGCGTCGAGGTCGGCGATGAGGTCTTGCGGGTCTTCCAGGCCGATCGACAGGCGTATCGTGCCTTC
>JBDHRL010000106.1:0-8697 GCA_039807535.1 Rhodocyclaceae bacterium | reverse complement strand
CCGGAGAGGTCCTGCACGGTGGCGAAGCTGGCCTTGCCCATGACGCGCTTCAGCATGATGCGGCCGGCGACGCAGACGTCGACCGGCTGCGCTTCCAGCTCCTCGCGGCTTTTGTTTCCGTAGAGCTCGTCGAGCTTCCCGGCGGTGTTCTCGCGCAGGAAATCGTTGGGGAAGGCGACGCCCCCGGCGCGCAGCTTCGCCAGCTTCTCGCGGCGCTCGGCCATGATCTGGTTCTCGTCCTGGGGCAGTTGGTTTTGTTCTGTCATGTCGGTTTCCAAAAAGCTTGAACCACGGAGGACACGGAGAGCACGGAGAAAGCTAGAGTGCCAGACGCCGTATTCCCTGTTTCAGCAGTTTTACGTTGAAGTTGATCAGTAATCCTACCCTCTTGCCGGAAAGTTTCATGTAGGTCAGTAATTGGGCTTCGTGCATCGGCGCAATTTGGTCGATTGCTTTTAGCTCAACTATGACGCTGTCCGCAACGACCATGTCGATCCTGTAGCCGCAGTCAATGGCCACATCCCGATAGTTGACCGGCATCGCCTTTTGCCGCTCCACTTTGAGCCCGGCCTTATCCAGTTCGTAGGCCAAACAAGCCTCATAAGTGCTTTCAAGCAGTCCAGGCCCCAATGCTTGGTGGACCCGCAGCGCACAACCGATTATCCGCTCCGATAAATCATTCAGAAGGATTTCTCTGTGTTCTCCGTGTCCTCCGTGGTTCAAGGCTTTTACACTCCCTGCTTCAAACTCGCTTCGATGAATGGGTCGAGGTCACCGTCGAGCACGGCCTGGGTGTTGCCGATCTCGACGTTGGTGCGCAGGTCCTTGATGCGCGACTGGTCGAGCACGTAGGAACGGATCTGGTGGCCCCAGCCGATGTCGGTCTTGGCGTCCTCCATCTGCTGCGCGGCAGCCTGGCGCTTCCTCAGCTCGGCCTCGTAGAGGCGCGATTTCAGCATGGCCATCGCCTCGGCCTTGTTGCGGTGCTGCGAACGGTCGTTCTGGCACTGCACGACGATGCCGGAGGGCGCGTGTGTGATGCGCACCGCCGAATCGGTCTTGTTGATGTGCTGGCCGCCGGCGCCCGAGGCGCGGAAGGTGTCGATGCGCAGATCCGCCGGGTTGATCTCGATCTCGATCGAGTCGTCGACCTCCGGATAGACGAAGACGCTGACGAAGGAGGTGTGGCGGCGCGCGTTGGAGTCGTAGGGCGACTTGCGCACCAGGCGGTGGATGCCGGTCTCCGTGCGCAGGTGGCCGTAGGCGTATTCGCCGCTGAGCTTGATCGTGGCGGTCTTGATGCCGGCCACCTCGCCGTCGGACTCCTCCAGCACTTCGACCTGGAAGCCCTTGCGCTCGCAGTACTTGAGGTACATGCGCAGCAGCATCGAGGCCCAGTCCTGCGCCTCGGTGCCGCCGGCGCCGGCCTGGATGTCGAGGAAGCAGTTGTTGGGGTCGGCCGGGTTGGAGAACATGCGGCGGAACTCGAGCGCCGCCACCTGCTTCTCGATCCCGGCGGCGTCGGACTCGACGGCGAGCAGCGTGTCGTCGTCGTTCTCGCCGCGCGCCATCTCGAACAGTTCGCGCGAGTCGCGCAGATTCTGGTCGATGTCGGAGAGGGCGACGACGACGCCTTCGAGGGCCTTCTTTTCGCGTCCCAGGTCCTGGGCGCGGGCGGCGTCGTTCCAGACGGCCGGGTCTTCGAGGGCCCGGCTGACTTCGTTCAGCTTCGACTGCCTGGCATCGAAGTCAAAGATACCTCCGCAGATCCTGCTCCCGAGAGGAGAGGTCCGAGAGGCGGTTGGCGAGACTGTTGAGGCGTTCGGCTTCCATGGCGATGCTAGACTTTCGAAACGACAAATTATACATCCCGCAGCCTCTCAAAGCCCGTCCCCCTCTCCCCGCCAGCGGGGAGAGGGCTGGGGAGAGGGGACGTCGCTCCCGACCATGACTGAAGAACGCGCCCGCCTGTCCTCCTTCGGCCTGCTGCTGCTCGCCCTGCTGGCGCTCGGCTGGGGCCTCAACTGGCCGATCATGAAAATCGTCCTGCGCGATGTACCCCCGCTCACCTTCCGCGGCGGTTGCCTTTTGCTCGGCGGACTCGGCGTGATGCTGATCGGGCGCCTCGACGGCCAGTCCTGGGCGATCCCGCAGGGTTCGTTCGGCAAGCTGGCCCTGCTGGCGGTGACCAACATGATCGGCTGGAACGTGCTGATGATCTACGGCGTCGGGCTGATGCCCTCGGGCCGGGCGGCATTGCTCGGCTACACCATGCCGCTGTGGAGCATCGGCTTCTCGGTCTGGCTGCTGGGCGAGCGGCTCACCGCGCGCCGCATCCTCGGCCTGGCGCTGGGGCTTGCCGGCGTGGCGGCGCTGATGGGCTCCTACCGCGGCCAGCTGGCGGCGGCGCCGGTCGGCGTGCTGTGCATGCTCGGCGCGGCGATGGCCTGGGGGCTGGGCGTGGTGCTGCTCAAGCGCTTCGCCCTGAAGATGTCGACCACCCTGCTCACCGGCTGGTCCATGCTGATCGGCGCGCTGCCGGTCTGCGCCGCCGCCCTGCTGATGGAGAGCGGGGAATGGCGCGCCGTCGGCTTCTGGCCGGCCTTCGGCCTCGCCTACAACGTCGTCGTCGCCTTCATGTTCTGCTACTGGGCCTGGAACCGCATCGTGCTGATGGTGCCGGTGACGGTGTCCTCGCTGAGTTCGCTCATCACCCCGGTGATCGGCGTCATCGGCGGCATGCTGATCCTCGGTGAGCAGCCGGGCTGGAACGAATTCCTCGGCGCCGGCCTCATCCTCGGCGCGCTGGCGACGGTGCTGCTGCCGCAGCGCAAGTGATGTGTTGCCCTGATGCCTGGCCAGGCATCAGGAATCAGCGAGCGCGTCGGAAATTTCGTGGCTATTTCTGTTTCGTGACAACCGCAGGCCGTCACGGATGTTCATCCCCATCAGGGTCAGGTTGCTTGCCCCCGCGAACAGTTCGAGGGCTTGTACCAGGAAAAAGGCGGCGTCGAATTCACCGGCTTGTGCCTTCATGTTCAGAAACAATGCCGCAGGCACGAGTATCAGCAATCCGGTCAGCGCAATGACTGGCATGCGGCGACGCTTGGCCGCCACCAGGGCATGGGCGCTCCTGCCGCCCAGGAAGAATCCCGTGCCGCCGGCAGCAGTCATGGTGGGAATGAAGATGAACAGTGCGTAGACAATGGCCTGCTTGACGGTGGCCACGCACGAATCTGGCAGAAGCAGCTCCGAGAAGACGGACGAGGTCCAAAAGCCTGCGATGAACAAGAACGAGGCAAAGGCCGCAGCGACGTGGATCTTCCGTGTGAGGGACCTCATTGGTCTTCTCCTTCCAGGTCTTGGTGGTGTAGCGAGGCAAGGTGGGCCAGAACTTGGTTGGCAATACCGATTTCCTGGCTCTTGACCTGCCGTGCCAGGGATCGTGCGTGCATTTTCCAGGCGGCCTCGATTGCGCGATACCGAACCTCACCGGTCGACGATAACTCGTACAGCGGGGAGCGCATGTTTGATGGATTTGGCAATCGCTGGATCAGCTTTTCATCGAGCAGAAGATTGAGCTGCTTCTGGGCGCCCTGACGGGTCACCCCCATGGATTCGGCGATCCGTGGTGCCGAGAGCGGCCGATCCGACAGCGCCAGCGCACCGAGCATCTGCCAGCGGGCGCTGGTCAATCCGAAAGGGGCGGCGAACCGGTCGCCCCACTGCATCATCGTTCCATTTGCCCGGAAGACTGCCAGGACAAGGGTGGTCCATTGGTCCTCGATCTTGGCCACAAGACGCTCCGTCCGTTTCGATGGCAACCAGTTTCCAATAAAGGCAACCGGTTGTCAATAGTGAAATGGTGATTGCCATGGCTGCGCGGGTCGAGCGACCACTTGAATGGGTTGGAACGGCGGTTTTTGAAGAAGCGCTGCCGAGCAGCAGAAGGCGGACGTTCTGCGGCCTGCTCTCGGCGAAGTTGAACTGGATGGCCTCGAAGCGGGCGGCGCCTTTGCGCAGCTTGAGGCGGGCCGTCGGCTCAGTCCGCAGGTGTCGCCATGCCCGTGGCGAACGGCAGCACCTCGACCCGGTCGTGCAGGCGGTAGCGCTGGTGGCCCGGGTAGATGACCCACAGTGCGTCGAGTTCGAGATCGTCCAGGGCGTGGCGCATGGACGGCGTCAGGCGGGGCGCGTCGGCGCGCTTGATTTCGAGACCGAGGCGGCGGCCGTTCCTGATGAGCAGGGCGTCGAGTTCGGCGCCGGTATGCGTCGCCCAGAAATAGGCTTCGTCCGGTTGCAGCCGCCGCAGCATGTGTTCGAGCACGAAGCCTTCCCAGGAGGCGCCGCAGCGCGGGTGGGAGAGCAGCGCCTGCCGGTCGGCGATGCCCAGCAGCTGGTGCAACAGGCCGCAGTCGCGCCAGTAGATCTTCGGCGAGCGAACCTGGCGCTTGCCGATGTTCGCAAACCACGGTGGCAGCTGGCGGACCAGGTAGGCGCCCGTCAGCAGGTCGAGGTAGCGCCTGACGGTGATTTCGCTGATGCCGAGAGAGCGCGCCGGTTCCGCCGCGTTCCAGATTTGTCCGTGATAGTGGGCCAGCATGGCGAGAAAGCGCAGCAACGCCGCCGGCGCCAGCGCGGCGCCCAATTGGGGCAGGTCGCGTTCCACCAGCGCCTGCAGGAATTGCTGGCGCCAGATTCGGCTGGTCGCATCGGTTTCAGCGAGAAACGAGCGGGGGAAGCCGCCTCGCAGCCATAAGGCGTCGGCGGTGGCAGCGCCGGTCTCTTCCAGCACGAACCCGCTGATCTCGATCACTTCGATGCGTCCGGCGAGCGATTCGCTGGAGGCGCGCAGGAGCGCCGGCGAAGCGCTGCCGAGCAGCAGGAAGCGGGCGGGCGCACCCTCCCGGTCGGCCAGCACGCGCAGGACGGGAAAGAGTTCCGGCATGCGCTGGATTTCGTCGATGACGACGAGGCCTTGCAGAGGCGAGAGCGCCGTCATCGGCTCACTCAGGCGGGCCAGGCTGAGCGGATTCTCCAGGTCGAAATAGTTGGGGTGGCCGGCATCGAGAAAGGAGCGCGCGAGCGTGGTCTTGCCGACCTGGCGTGGGCCCGCCAGGGCCGCCACGCGGCTGCGCGAAAGCGCCTGCGCGATGCGGGCGCGGAGTTGCGGGCGTTCGATCCTGGCTTCCATGATGCCGCCACAATACCATGAAAATCATATATACGCCTATATGAATTTCATTGTGTATGATTGACGTCACGCCGCCTCGATGTGCTCCAGCACGAGCTGCACGCTGGCGAGGCCGTTGAACTCGTTCACCGCCAGCCGGTAGGCGGCGCGCACGTTCTCCGGCACGCTCTCGGCGAAGTTGAACTGGATGGCCTCGAAGCGGGCGGCGCCCTTGCGCAGGGTGAGCTTGAGGTGGCGGTCCTTGAGGATGCGCTGCTTTTCCACCTCGAATTCGTCGCTGAAGACCGGTGCCGGGAAGCCCTGGCCCCAGATTTCGCCTTCCAGCATCCGCGCGCTTTCCAGCGACATCCAGCCGGCCTCCAGCGCGCCGTCGGTCTCGAGGGTGCGCGTCAGCTCGGCCGGGCCGACCAGTCCGCGCACGGTCTCCTCGAACAGCGCCTCGAAGCGTTCCAGGTTTTCCTCGCGCAAAGTCAGTCCCGCCGCCGCGGCGTGGCCGCCGAAGCGCAGCAGCAGGCCGGGGGCCCGCTTCGAGACGAGGTCGAGGGCGTCGCGCAGGTGCAGGCCGGCAATCGAGCGGCCCGAGCCCTTGAGTTCCCCCGCGTTGCCGCGGGCGAAGGCGATCACCGGGCGGTGCAGCTTGTCCTTCACGCGCGAGGCGAGGATGCCGACGACGCCCTGGTGCCAGGCCGGATCGTAGAGCGAGAGGCCGGCGCGCTCGGCCGCCTCGATGTTGTCGAGCAGGGCCAGCGCCTGGTCCTGCATGTCGGCCTCGATCGTGCGCCGCTCGCGATTCAATTGGTCGAGCTCCTGCGCGATGTTGAGCGCGCGGCCGAGGTCGTCGGTGACGAGGCACTCGATGCCGAGCGACATGTCGGCGAGCCGGCCGGCGGCGTTCAGGCGCGGTCCCAGCGCGAAGCCGAGATCGAAGGTGCTGGCCCGCTCGGATTCGCGGCCGGCGACGCGGAAGAGGGCGCGCAGGCCGGGCTGCATTTTTCCCTGGCGGATGCGCGCCAGGCCCTGCGCGACGAGGATGCGGTTGTTGCGGTCGAGCTTCACCACGTCGGCCACCGTGCCCAAGGCGACGAGATCGAGCAGGGCGGCGAGGTTGGGTTCCGGCGCGGCGTTGAAGGCGCCGCGCTTGCGCAGCTCGGCGCCAGCAAACCATCCGCGCCGACGGAGTTCGGCGCGGGTGGCCAGCATGACGTAGAACATCACGCCGACGCCGGCGATGGCCTTGCTCGGGAAGCCGCAGCCGGGCTGGTTCGGGTTGACGATGACGTCGGCCGCCGGCAGCTCGTCGCCGGGCAGGTGGTGGTCGGTGATCAGCGTATTGATGCCGAGCCGCTTCGCCTCGGCGACGCCTTCGACGCTGGCGATGCCGTTGTCGACGGTGATGATAACGTCCGGTTTTCTTTCCGCTGCGAGGCGCACCACTTCCGGCGTCAGGCCGTAGCCGTAGTCGAAGCGGTTGGGCACGAGATACGAGACATCGGCGCCGAAGGCGGAGAGCGCGCGCACGCCGACGGCGCAGGCGGTGGCGCCGTCACAGTCGTAGTCGGCGACGATGAGCAGGCGCCGCTTCGCCGCGATGGCGTCGGCCAGCAGCGTCGCCGCCTCGGCCGCGCCCTTCAGCTGCGCCGGGTCGAGCAGGGCGGTCAGCGCGGTGTCGAGCTCTTCCGCCCGTGCGATGCCGCGCGCCGCATAGAGGCGCGCCAGCAGCGGGTGCACGCCTTCGTATTCGAGGCGCTCGCGCGCGACCTGTGGCGTACGGCGGGTGATGATGCGGGTCATGGGAAACAGCTCCGTCATTCCCGCGAAAGCGGGAATCCAGGGTGGGTTTCAGTATGCTGCCGGGTCCCCGCTTTCGCGGGGACGACGAATGGTTCGGTAATCAGGCTTGCCAGACTCCTTGGCCGGCGCCAGAACTGCCAGAGGTCGCCGGCATCCAGCGCGATGTCGACGGTGGCGTCGTCGCCGAGGGCGGTGAGGCGCAGGCCATGCGCGCGGCGCGCCTTCAGGGCGGCGAGTGCCGGCGCGAACCAGCGCGTCTCCAACTCGGCGAGGCCGGCGCGCCAGGCGCCGGCGTCCAGGCCCTGTGCGGGCGTCCACAGGGTTTCCAGAAAAGTCAGTCCCTGCGATACGGCACTGTCGAAGCGCTCGGGCACCGGCGCGGCGGGCACGCCGGCCAGCTTCGCCAAGCCGCGCGCCAACGGGTGGTCGGCCTGCACGTGCGGCGCCGGCGCCCGTGCGGCGCCGGGCAGGGCGCCGGCGCCCCAGGGCCACAGGCTGTTTGCCGTCGGGCGTCCCGCTGCTTCGCGCGCAGCGTTCAGCGGATGGTTGTGCAGCAGCACCTGCGCCTCGTTGATCAGGCGCCGCCAGTGGCGCGCGTCGTCGCCCTGCGGCAGGAAGGGCTCGAGCGTGCGCCCGGCCACCGCCGCGGGCGAATGCGTGAGGATGCGCGGCGTTCGCCAGGCCCGCAGGTACCAGCGCTGCGGATGGGGCGCGAGGAATTCGCCGAACTCGGCGAGCTGGCCGTTCAGTGCGGCGGCGAACTGCGCCGCCTCGTCTATGCCGAGATCCGGCCCGGCCGCGTCGACGACCAGGGTGTTGCGCGAGAAGCGCAGGTGCACCGGGTCGGCGCACAGCCAGGCATCGGCGCCCGGCGCATGGCCCTCGCCGAGCAGGCGCAGGGCGCCGACGGGTAATTCTTGCATTTCGCCGGCGCGCACGCCGAAGGCTTCGCACAGCCAGCGCTCCGCGGGCGCGGCGGGCCGGCGCGCGCGGCGGCCGCGGCCGAGGAGGGCATGCAGGGCGGGCAGTTCGAGGCCGCGCGTGACCTCGGCGACGGAATCCTTCGGCCAGAGCAGGCCCGGAACGACGAGATGAATCATTCAGGGAATGTTAACATAGCGCATGCAGTATGAACTCTTCATCGGCCTGCGCTACACCCGCGCCAAGCGGCGCAACCACTTCATCTCCTTCATCTCGCTGATCTCGATGTGCGGCATCGCGCTGGGCGTGGCCGCGCTGATCGTGGTGCTGTCGGTGATGAACGGCTTCCAGAAGGAGCTGCGCACGCGCATCCTCGGCGTCGCCTCGCACGTGCAGATCTCCGGCGCCGGCGGCGAGCTGGCCGCCTGGCAGCAGGTGGCCGAGCAGGCCATGCGGCACAAGTCCGTGGTGGCAGCCGCGCCCTACGTCGCGGCACAGGGCATGCTGTCCTTCGAGCAGACGGTGCGCGGCGTGCTCGTCCGCGGCGTGCTGCCGGATGCCGAGGAAAAGGTCGCCGACTTCAACCGCCACATGCGCGGCGGCTCGATGCAGCTCCTGCGGCCCGGCGAGTTCGGCATCATCCTCGGCGCGGAGCTGGCGCGCGCCCTGCAGGTGTTCACCGGCGACAAGGTGACGCTGATCGCGCCGCAGGGCCTGGTGACGCCGGCGGCGATCCTGCCGCGCCTGAAGCAGTTCAAGGTGGTCGGCCTCTTCGAGGCCGGCATGTACGA
>JBDHRL010000105.1:0-8719 GCA_039807535.1 Rhodocyclaceae bacterium | reverse complement strand
GGTGGGTGAGCATGATGATGTCGGTCTGCTCCTCGCCCTCGGCCGGCTCGCGCTGGATCATGGCGTCGATGGAGATCTGCTGGTCGGCGAGGATGCGCGTGATGTCGGCGAGCACGCCGGGGCGGTCCTCGACGCGCATGCGGAAGTAGTAGGCGGTCTCCACCTCGCCCATGGCCAGCACCGGGATGGCTTTCACCGCATCGGGCTGGAAGGCCAGATGCGGCACGCGGTGCTCCGGATCGGCGGTGTGCATGCGGGTGACGTCGACGAGATCGGCGATCACCGCGCTGGCGGTCGGCTCGGCGCCGGCGCCCTTGCCGTAATAGAGCGTGCTGCCGACGGCGTCGCCCTTCACCAGCACGGCGTTCATGGCGCCCTCGACGTTGGCGATGAGGCGTTTCGAGGGAATCAGTGTCGGATGTACGCGCAGCTCGACGCCCTCTGGCTTGCGCTTGGTGATGCCCAGCAGCTTGATGCGGTAGCCGAGCTGCTCGGCGTAGCGGATGTCCTCCGCCTGCAGCTTGCTGATGCCCTCGACGTGCGCCTTGTCGAACTGCATCGGGATGCCGAAGGCGATGGCCGACATGATGGTCAGCTTGTGCGCGGCGTCGACGCCCTCGACGTCGAAGGTCGGGTCGGCCTCGGCGTAGCCGAGGCGCTGCGCCTCCTTCAGCACCGTCTCGAAGGGCAGTCCCTTGTCGCGCATTTCGGAGAGGATGAAGTTGGTGGTGCCGTTGATGATGCCGGCGATCCACTCGATGCGGTTGGCGGTGAGGCCCTCGCGCAGCGCCTTGATGATGGGAACGCCGCCGGCCACCGCCGCCTCGAAGGCGACCATGACGCCCTGCTTCTGCGCGGCGGCGAAGATCTCGTTGCCGTGGAGGGCGAGCAGCGCCTTGTTGGCGGTGACGACGTGCTTGCCGTTTTCGATGGCGCGCATGACCAGTTCCCCGGCCACGCCGCAGCCGCCGATCAGCTCGACGACGATGTCGACTTCCGGGTCGGCGACGACGGAAAAGGCGTCGTCGGTGAGGCGGCAGGCGCCGCCGGTGACCTGCTTCGCCAGTTCGAGGTTCTTGTCGGCGACGACGGTGATGCGGATCGGCCGGCCGGCGCGCCGCGTGATCTCCTCCTGGTTGCGCTGGAGGACGGTGAAGGTGCCGCCGCCGACGGTGCCGATGCCGAGCAGGCCTACGTTGATGGGTTTCATTTCAGGTTCTTCCTAAAGCAAAAGCCGGGAATGTGCATTCCCTCGCGAAAATAGAACTTGTGGGCCGCCGCGCGCTGCGCGCCGGAATCCAATGCCAGCACGTCGCAGCCGAGCCGGCGCGCCGTCTCCTCCAGGTGGCCGAGCAGGGCCTTGCCGACGCCGCGGGAGCGGCTGCTCTCGTCGCTGACCAGATCATCGACGTAGAGCCGCCGGCCCTCGTAGGTGTTCTCGATCAGCCGCCACAGGGCGACGCCCCGCACCGTCTCGCCCTCCGCCGCCACCGTCAGGCGCCCGCCGTTGGCGAACACCTCGCCGAGGCGGCCGGCGTAGTCGGCCGGCAGCGCCGTGCGCAGCTGGCGGTGCACGGCCTCGGCGCGGACGAGCCAGCCCGGCTCGGCGACGCGGCCGTCCGCGTCGGTGACCTCGACGATCCGGCAAAAATGCGTCATCCGCCGTGCCGCTTGCGGTAGCTCTCTAGGAAGCGCGCGATGCGGCCGGTGGCCTCGCGCAGGTCGTCGGCGTTGGGCAGGAAGACGACGCGGAAATGGTCCGGGCTGGGCCAGTTGAAGCCCGTGCCCTGCACCAGCAGCACCTTCTCCTCGAGCAGCAGTTCGAGGATGAACTGCTGGTCGTCGGCGATCGGGTAGCGCTTCGGATCGAGGCGCGGAAAGAGGTAGAGTGCTGCGTTGGGCTTGTAGCAGGAGACGCCCGGAATCTGCGTCAGCAGTTCCCAGGCGAGGTCGCGCTGGCGCGCGAGCCGCCCCTCCGGAGCAACCAGTTCGGCGATGCTCTGGTAGCCGCCGAGCGCCGTCTGGATGGCGTACTGGCCGGGCACGTTGGAGCACAGGCGCATCGAGGCCAGCATGTCGAGGCCTTCGATGTAATCGCGGGCGTGGCGTTTCTCGCCGGAGACGACCATCCAGCCGGCGCGGTAGCCGCAGGCGCGGTAGTTCTTCGACAGACCGTTGAAGGTGACGAACAGCACGTCGTCGGCCAGCGAGGCCACCGAGGTGTGCGTGACGCCGTCGTAGAGCACCTTGTCGTAGATCTCGTCGGCGAAGACGATCAACTGGTGCTGGCGGGCGATCTCGATGATCTCGCGCAGGAGATCGTCCGGGTAAAGCGCCCCGGTCGGGTTGTTCGGGTTGATCAGGACGATGGCGCGGGTCGACGGCCCGATCTTGCCGCGGATGTCGGCGAGGTCGGGCAGCCAGCCGGCGCCCTCGTCGCAGAGGTAGTGGCGCGGCGTGCCGCCCGAGAGGCTCACCGCCGCCGTCCACAGCGGGTAGTCGGGCGCCGGCAGCAGCACCTCGTCGCCGTTGTTGAGCAGGGCCTGCATGGCCATCACGATCAGCTCGGAGACGCCGTTGCCGATGGTGATGTCGTCGATGCCGACGCCGGCAATGCGCTTCTCCTGGCAGTAGTGCATGATCGCCTTGCGCGCGGCGAAGAGGCCCTTCGAGTCGGAGTAGCCGGAGGCCTCGCGCAGGTTGTGGATGACGTCGACGACGATCTCCTCCGGCGCCTCGAAGCCGAACGGGGCCGGGTTGCCGATGTTCAGCTTGATGATGCGGTGACCCTCCTCCTCCATCTGCCGGGCGCGCGCCAGCACCGGTCCGCGGATGTCGTAGCAGACGTTGGCGAGCTTGGTCGATTTGAGTACCGGTTGCATGGCAATTCCTCGAATATGGCAGTGCAGCATCAAGGCTATAATGTTACCCGACTTCCAGACAAATCAGGCGGCTACGCGATTTTCATGAAACTGCACCTCGACAACCCGGGCAGCCGCAACCTGGTCACCGGCTACGGTCCTGGCCATGTCGCCATCAACCACCGCCGGCACACCGCCGGCCTGATCCTGCTGCCCGACCGCATCGTCGAACCCTGGGGCGCCGGCCGCTTCGAGGCGCTGGCCGAGCGCGACTTCGAGGCGATCCTGCCCCTGGCGCCGGAAGTCGTCCTGATCGGCACCGGCAGCCGCCAGCGCTTTCCCGCACCCGCCCTGCTGCGCCCGCTCATCGCGGCGCGCCTCGGCTTCGAGATCATGGACCTGGCCGCCGCCTGCCGCACTTTCAACATCCTGATGGCGGAAGGCCGCCGCGTCGCCGCCGCCCTGCTCGTCGAGTCTGCCGGTCCGTGAAACTCGCTCTGAAAATCGATGCCGCCACCTTCCGCGGCACCCTGATCGGCGTGCCGCGCCTGGTCGAAGCCCTGCGCCAGGCCGAAGCGCGGGCGACCTTCTGCTTCAACCTCGGCCCCGACCGCAGCGGCCGCCGGCCCGGCGCCCTGTTCGGCGGCGCGCGCAAGGGCGTTCCGGCCCTGGGCCGCCACGGCCTCGCCACCTTCTTCTACGGCACCCTGCTGCCCGCCCCGGACATCGGCCGCCGCTGCGCCGGCATCCTGCGCGGAGTGCGCGATGCCGGCTTTGACGCCGGCGTGCTGGGCTGGGACGCCGCCGCCTGGCGGCGCTCGGCCGGGACGGCCACGCCCGAGTGGACCGAGCGGCAGATGCGGCGCGCCGCCGCCCATTACGAAAAACTGTTCGGGGAAGCGCCGAGGTTTCACGCCGCGGCCGACTGGCAGATGAATCCGCATGCCTTGCGCCTGACCCAGCGCCTGGGTTACGGCTACGCTTCCGACACGCGCGGCACGCACCCCTTCGTCCCGGTCTGGAACGGCGAGATCACGCTCTGCCCGCAGTTGCCAACCACCCTGCCGACGCTGGACGAACTGCTCGACCGTGACGGCTGCGGCGTAGACAACGTACACGAGCGCCTGCTGGCCCTGAGCGCCGCGGCACCGCCGACCGGCCACGTCTTCACGCTCCGCGCCGAACTGGAGGGGCAGTCCCTGCTGCCGGCCTTCCGGAAGCTGCTGGAAGGCTGGAAAAGCCAGGGCTACGAGCTGGCATCGCTGGGCGGGCTGCTCGAATCGATCGACGCCGGCCGCCTGCCGCGCCACGAGCTGGTGCGCGGCACGGTGCCTGGCCGCGCCGGCACTCTCGTGTTGCAGGGGCCGGCCTTCCTCGCCGATGCGTAGGCCGTGCGCTTGCGCCGGCTGCGGATTTCATCAACAATGCCATCGTTCATGAAGGTCGACCGCCCCGTACCCGATTTCTCGCTGCCGGCGACCGGCAACCAGACGTTCACCCTGTCCCAGGCGCGCGGCTCCGCGCTCGTCCTCTACTTCTACCCGAAAGACGGCACGCCCGGCTGCACCACCGAGGCCGGCGAGTTCCGCGACCTGCATGCGCAGTTCCGCCAGGCCGGCTGCGCCGTGTTCGGCATCTCGCGCGACAGCCTCAAGTCGCACGAGGGCTTCAAGGCCAGGCTGGAATTGCCCTTCGCGCTGCTCTCCGACACCGAGGAAAGCGCCTGCGCATTGTTCGGCGTCATCCGACAGAAAGTGCTCTACGGCAAGCCGGTGCGCGGCATCGAGCGCAGCACCTTCCTCATCGACGCCGCAGGCGTGCTGCGGCACGAGTGGCGCGGCGTCAAGGCGCCGGGACACGCCGCCGAGGTCCTCGCATCCGTGAAATCCCTCAAGGCAGACGCATGAACGCCAGGAAGCATCCCGCCAAACTGTTCGTCCTCGACACCAACGTCCTCATGCACGACCCGACCAGCCTGTTCCGCTTCGAGGAACACGACGTCTTCGTGCCGATGATGACCCTCGAGGAGCTCGACAACAACAAGAAGGGCATGTCGGAGGTGGCGAGGAACGCCCGCCAGACCAGCCGCATGCTGGACGGCATCGTCGGCGGCTTCGAGGATCGCATCGGCAAGGGCATCCCGCTCGAGGCGCCGTCCGGCGGGCTGGCCACCGGCCGCCTCTTCCTGCAGACCGAGCCGATCAACGGCGTGCTGCCGGCCTCGCTGCCGACCGCCAAGGCCGACAACCAGATCATCGGGGTCATGATGCATCTCATCGAGAAGCATCCGAAGCGCCCGGTGATCCTTGTCTCCAAGGACATCAACATGCGCATCAAGGCCCGCGCCCTCGGCCTCGACGCGCAGGACTACTACAACGACAAGGTGCTGGAGGACACCGACCTGCTGTATTCCGGCACGCGCGAGATGGGCGCGGATTTCTGGGAGGCCAACGGCAAGGACATGGAGTCCTGGAAGCAGGACGGCCGCACGCTCTACCGCATCAAGGGCCCGCTCTGCGCGGACCTGCTCATCAACGAATTTCTCTGGCAGGACGGCGAGCGCCCCTTCCACACCAAGGTGCTCGAGAAAAGCGGCCGCACCGCCGTGCTGGAAACGCTGAAGGACTACGCCCACCAGAAGAACAATGTCTGGGGCATCACGGCGCGCAACCGCGAACAGAATTTCGCCCTCAACCTGCTGATGGACCCGGAGATCGACTTCATCACCCTGCTCGGCCAGGCCGGCACCGGCAAGACCCTGCTGACGCTCGCCGCCGGCCTGACACAGACACTGGAGGCCAAGCTCTACAGCGAGATCATCATCACCCGCGTCACCGTGCCGGTGGGCGAGGACATCGGCTTCCTGCCCGGCACCGAGGAGGAGAAGATGACGCCCTGGATGGGCGCGCTGGAAGACAACCTCGACGTCCTCAACAAGCCGACCGAGGAAGGCGGCGAGTGGGGCCGCGCCGCCACGCGCGACCTGATCCGCTCGCGCATCAAGGTGAAGTCGCTCAACTTCATGCGCGGCCGCACCTTCATCAACAAGTACCTGATCATCGACGAGGCGCAGAACCTGACGCCGAAGCAGATGAAGACCCTGATCACCCGCGCCGGCCCCGGCACCAAGGTGGTCTGTCTCGGCAACATCGCCCAGATCGACACGCCCTACCTCACCGAGGGCAGCTCGGGCCTGACCTACGTGGTGGACCGCTTCAAGGGCTGGCCGCACAGCGGCCACGTCACGCTGATGCGCGGCGAGCGCTCGCGGCTGGCCGATCACGCTGCCGAGGTGTTGTAGCCGACGCCGTCCTGCGGCGACTGACTTTTTCCCGCCGGCCGCCTCAGTACGAGCCGGCGGCCGCGAAATTCTCGAACCGCGTGTACTCGCCAAGGAAGGTGACGCGCACCGTGCCGATCGGCCCGTTCCTCTGCTTGAGGATGTTGATCTCGGCGGCGCCCTTGTCGGGCGAATCCGGGTTGTACACTTCGTCGCGATAGATCGCCATGATGACGTCGGCGTCCTGCTCGATGGCGCCGGATTCGCGCAGGTCGGACATCACCGGGCGCTTGTTCGGCCGCGACTCGACGTTGCGCGAGAGCTGCGAGAGCGCCAGCACCGGCACGGAGAGCTCCTTGGCCAGCGCCTTCACCGAGCGCGAGATCTCGGACAGCTCGGTGGCGCGGTTCTCGCCCTCGCGCACCGAGGACATCAGCTGCAGGTAGTCGATGACGATGAGGCCGAGCTTGCCGCACTGGCGGTAGAGGCGCCGCGCGCGCGCGCGCAGCTCGGTGGAATTCAGCGCCGGCGTCTCGTCGATGTGGATCGGCGCCTCGTGCAGCTTGCCCAGCGCGAAGGTCATGCGCTGCCACTCGTCGTCGTTGAGCCGCCCGGTGCGCACGCGATGCTGGTCGAGGCGGCCGACCGAGGAGAGGAAGCGCATGGCGAGCTGGGTGCCCGGCATCTCCATCGAGAAGATCGCCACCGGCAGCTTCGATTCCAGCGCGACGTGCTCGGCGATGTTCAGCGCGAAGGCGGTCTTGCCCATCGACGGCCTTCCGGCGACGATGACCATGTCGCCGGGCTGGAAGCCCGAGGTCTTCATGTCGAGGTCGTGGAAGCCGGTCGGGATGCCGGTGATGTCCGAGGGGTGCTCGCGGTCGTAGAGCTCCTGGATGCGGTCCACCACCTGGCCCAGCAGGGGCTGGATGGCGGTGAAACCCTCCGTCATGCGGGAGCCGGCATCCTTGATCTCGAAGACCTTCGATTCGGCCTCGTCGAGCAGGGCCTTGGCCTCGCGGCCGGCGGGATTCAGCGCGCTGGCGGCGATCCCGTCGCCCACCGTGACCAGCTTGCGCAGGATGGCGCGCTCGCGCACGATCTCGGCGTAGCGCTTGATGTTGGCGGCCGACGGCGTGTTGTTGGCGATTTCGCCGAGATAGGCCATGCCGCCCGCCTGTTCGGCTTCCGCGGCCTTTTCCAGCGATTCGTATACCGTCACCACGTCGGCCGGGCGGGCCGCCTCGATCAGGCGGGCAATGTGGCGGAAGATGCGGCGATGGTCGTCGCGGTAGAAATCGGCCTCGGAGACCTGGTCGGCGATGCGGTCCCAGGCGGCGTTGTCGAGCATCAGGCCGCCCAGCAGCGACTGCTCGGCCTCGATCGAATGGGGCGGCAGCTTGAGCGCCGCGAGCTGCGGATCGCCGGATTGCTGGGAGTTGAATGCGCGGGCCTGGACCATGGGATCGATGTGCGGTTAGGTGGGCCAGTTTACCCGCGCAATCCGGCCGTGGCGAGTGGATAAGCGGTGGATAAGCCTTGAAAGCCGGTGGATAAGCTGTGGAGATGCGGTGGACAAACCGAGGGCAGTCGGGTGCCGCAGGCTTGGGCTATCATGCGGGCTTGCACCGCCCCACTGTCCTGTCCTCGGAGAATCGCTCATGCGCGGCACTTTCTGGCCCATCGTCCTCATCGTCGTCGGCGGCCTCCTTCTGCTCTCCAACCTGGGCATCCTGCCGCTGGGCGAACTGAAAGCCCTGCTCGCCAAATGGTGGCCGCTGATCCTGATCCTCATCGGCGTCGTCTCGCTGCTGAAGAAAGGCCGCTAGCCGGCCACGGCGCCGGGCAACGTCGCCTCGGACGGTTCGGGCGCCAACGGCCTGTATACCGAAAACCTGCTGCGCGAGATCCGCACGCCGGAGGCCAGGATCGAGGACATTTTCAAGCGCGTCCGCCTGTCCGTGCGGCGCGCCTCGCAGGGCCAGCAGATCCCCTGGGAGAGCACTTCGCTCGAGGAGGATTTCCATTTCCTGCCGCCGGCCAGCGTGAAGAAGCTGTCCGAGGAGGAGCTCGAGCGCCAGTTCGCCGAGGAGGCCGCCGTCCGGGAGAAGGCACAACAGGGCTCGCAGGTCGCGGTCGTCGGGGACTACATCCGGCGCTACCCGAGCGGACGCTTCTCCGAGCTGGCCCGGGTGCGCCTCGACCGCCTGCTGGCGAAGCAGGGCGAGAAGAAAGTCAGTCTCGGCAACACGGCGGCGAATCCGTTCACCAAGGGCACCGGCGTCATCGCCCTCGAAGCCTGTTGGCGCAAGGGGAATCGCATCGCACGCTCCGACCGCCAGGAATTGGTGGCCTACACCCGCGCCGGCTAGGCAAGCAGCCGCAGCAGTTCGGCCCCCAACCGCACCGCCCCCGCCAGCCCCAGCGCCACGCCCACCGACAGCGCCACCGAGAAGAAGGCCTCGCGCCGGCCGAGCGTCTTCAGCATCACGGCGAAGGTCGACACGCAGGGGATGTAGAAGGTCAGGAACACCAGGAAGGTGAGGATCTGCACCCAGTCGAGCAGCGGCGCGATCTC
>JBDHRL010000104.1:0-8895 GCA_039807535.1 Rhodocyclaceae bacterium | reverse complement strand
TGTGCTCGCGCGGCCGGGAAAGATCCGCCTTGCGGCCGAGGCTGAAGATCTCGAACAGGCGCAGCAGGACGCCGAAGACGCAGACCGCCAGCGCGATCGACAGGCCGGGGCCGCGTGCCCAGGTGAGCAGTTCGAGCGCGCTCATATTTCCCCCTCTCCCGCTGGCGGGGCGATGGAGGGAATTCGCGAAGCATGCTTCGCGCCTCCTGAGCCGGCCGGCTGTGCAAAGCCGGCCGTGGGGCGCGGAGCGGGGCGGGGGTGAGGGTGGGACGGCCGTTTGCCCCTCTCCCCAGCCCTCTCCCCGCTTGCGGGGAGAGGGGGTAAGAGGTTGGCCGCCACCCACACGAAAGTCGGATTCGTCATTTGGCCTTCTCCAGGTCGTCGACCGTCACCTTCCGGTGCGCCGCCTGCGCTGCCTTCTTCGCCGCGCGGTTGCGCATGGCCATGGCGGCGCCGGCGATGGCGCCGCCGGCGGCCGCCGCGCCGACCATCATCTGCACCGGCGCGATGGGCATCGACAGCGGCTTGTAGAGCGGCCCCAGGTCCCAGAAGCCCGGCTCGGAGCAGCCGATGCAGCCGTGGCCGGACTGGATGGGGAAGCTCACGCCCTGGTTCCACTTGGTGGTGGCGCAGGCATTGTAGGTGACCGGCCCCTTGCAGCCGAGCTTGAACAGGCACCAGCCCTTGCGCGCGCCCTCGTCGTCGAAGGTCTCGGCGAACTTGCCCTGGTCGTAGAAGGGGCGGCGGTAGCAGCGGTCGTGGATGCTCTCGCCGTAGAACACCTTCGGCCGGCCGTGGTCGTCGAGTTCCGGCAGGCTGGCGAAGGTGAGGAAGTGCGCCAGGACGCCGGTGATCACCACCGGGATCGGCGGGCAGCCCGGCACGTTCATCACCGGCTTGTCCTTGATGATCGCCGACACCGGCACCGCGCCGGTCGGGTTCGGCAGCGCCGCCGGCAGGCCGCCGTAGGCCGCGCAGCTGCCGACCGCGATCACCGCTGCCGCGCCGGCGGCGGTCTCCTTCAGCATGTCGAGGTTGCTGACGCCGGCGATGGTGGAATAGCCGGCATTGCCGAGCGGGACCGAGCCGTCCACCACCAGCAGGTACTTGCCGTGGTTCTCGCGCATGGCCGCCTCGCGCGCCGCCTCGGCGGCTTCGCCCGAGGCGGCCTGCAGGGTGTGGTGGTAGTCGAGCGAGATCTGTTCGAGGATCAGCCCCTCGATCGAGGGCGTGTGCGAGCGGGTGAGGGATTCGGTGCAGCCGGTGCACTCCTGGAAGGAGAGCCAGATCACCGAGGGCCGGCGGGCTTTTTCGAGTGCCGCGGCGATGGCCGGCACCATCGAGGGGGGCAGCGCCATCAGCGAAGCGGTGGTGGCGCAGAACTTGAGGAAGCCGCGGCGGCTGATGCCTTGCCGTCGCAGGGTCTCGGCGATGGTCGGTCCGTCAAACGCCATGGCACCTCCTGTTGGATGCACGGATAGCCGAGGCGTCATTTCCGTGCAGGCGGGAATCCACAAGCCGCATGGATTCCGGGTTCCGCTACGCGGCCCCGGAATGACGAATTGCCATCGCTTGCCCATTCTGCGCCTGCTCCAGTTTTTTTGCCAGCGCGGCAGCCGAGTCGGCGACGTCCTCGGCCTGGCTCATCAGCAGCTCTGGCACGAAGGCGATCTCGATGAAGCGCGCCAGCGTCTCGCCGGCCTCGTTGCGGTGCGTCAGCAGCCAGACGCCGTGGAAGGCCGTCTCGCGCACGCTGCTCGGCCCGCCGGCGTGGATCGTCGCCTCGACCTCGCCCTCGCCCAGCGCGGCGAGCAGCTCGGCCTCGTCCTGCGGGCCCATCGGCAGGGCGCCGAGGTCGATCACGCTGGTTTCGCCCGATTCGATCAGCCGCGCGAGGGCGTGGCGGATCTCGTTCAGGATCGGCAGCGCGTTGCCGTGCTCAGCGGCGGAATCGGTTGATGGCATCGCGGGTCTCCTGCGCCACCCGGCGCGCGGCATCGGCGTAATCCTCGTCCTTGCCGGCATAGAGGATGGCGCGCGAGGAATTGATCATCAACCCCGTGCCGGCCGCCGTCCTGCCGGCACTGACTGTTGCCTCGATGTCGCCGCCCTGGGCGCCGACGCCCGGCACCAAGAACGGCATCTCGCCGACGAGGCGGCGCACCTCGGCCAGTTCGGCCGGAAAGGTGGCGCCGACCACCAGCGCGCACTGGCCGCCGGCGTTCCATTTCGTCGCCACCAGTTCGGCGACGTGCTGGTACAACTTGCGTCCGCCCGTTTCGAGGAACTGCAGGTCGGAGCCGCCGGGGTTGGAGGTGCGGCAGAGGATGATGACGCCGCGATCCTTCCAGGCGAAATAGGGCTCGACGGAATCGAAGCCCATGTAGGGGTTCACCGTCAGCGCGTCGGCGCCGTAGCGCTCGAAGGCTTCGCGCGCGTACTGCTCGGCGGTGGCGCCGATGTCGCCGCGCTTGGCATCGAGGATCACCGGGATGCCCGGGTGCTTTTCATGGATGTGGCGGATCAGCGCCTCGAGCTGGTCCTCGGCGCGGTTCGATGCGAAGTAGGCGATCTGCGGCTTGAAGGCGCAGGCGAGGTCGGCCGTGGCGTCGGCGATCGACGTGCAGAATTCGAGGATGGCGTCGCCGCGGCCCTTGAGGGCGGCGGGGAATTTCGCCGGGTCGGGGTCGAGGCCGACGCAGAGCAGCGAGTCGTTGCGCGCCCAGGCGCCCTGGAGGGTGGTCGAGAAATCCATGCCGTCATTGTAGCCCGGACGGCTTTCGGCGGCGCCCGGGCGCAGTAGAATCGGGTTTTCGGGAGCGGACATGAGCGCACGACCCTTCAGGATTCTCGGCATCCAGCAGATCGCCATCGGCGGTCCCTCGAAGGAGCGGCTGAAGGCATTGTGGGTGGACAAGCTGGGCCTGACGGTGACCGGCAACTTCGTCAGCGAGCGCGAGAACGTGGACGAGGACATCTGCGCCATGGGCAGCGGCCCCTTCAAGGTCGAGGTCGACCTGATGCAGCCGCTCGACGCGGAGAAGAAGCCCGCCGTGCATGCCACGCCGCTCAACCACGTCGGCCTGTGGGTGGACGACCTGCCGCAGGCCATGGCATGGCTGACGGCGCAGGGCGTGCGCTTCGCGCCGGGCGGCATCCGCAAGGGCGCCGCCGGCTACGATATCTGCTTCCTGCACCCCAAGGCCAGCGAGGAGTTCCCGATCGCCGGCGAAGGCGTGCTGATCGAGCTGGTGCAGGCGCCGCCGGAAGTCATTGAGGCGTTTTCCGGACTTTCCTGAAGGAGGGTGGCATGAAGAGAAGAAGGTTTCTTATGCTGCTGGCCGGCGCGGGCGCGCTGGCCTCGGCAGGCTGTTCGACGGTCGCCGACGCGCGTGCCGAGCGCGGCACGGGCGTCATCGTCAATTACGCCGCACCTTTCGACAGAATATGGGCGGCCCTGCCGGAAATACTCAAGGACCTCGGGCTGAAAGTGGCGGGCGACAACATGGCCGAGGGATACATGCTGGTGGACAATGGCGCCTCGGCTTTCAGCTGGGGCGAGCGCGTCGCCATTTTCGTCGAGCGCATCGGCACCAGGGGCAACAGCCGCGTCGAGGTCGTCTCCAAGGCCGCGCTCGGCATGAACATCACTGCCGCCGACTGGGCAAAATCCATCCATGACGCGCTCGCACAGCGCTTCAAGCGCCTCTGAGCATCGGCAAGCGGACCCTTGCCGGCCCGCTTGCCGATGCGCTCCTTCCGGCCTGCTTCAGCGGATTTTTCGCAGCGCCTTGTTCAGCCGCTCGACGGTGCGTTCCACGTTCTGCAGCTTGTCCAGGCCGAACAGGCCGATGCGGAACGTGCTGAAGTAGGACGGTTCGTCGCACATCAGCGGCACACCGGCGGCAATCTGCACGCCCTGTTCGGCGAATTTGCTGCCGGACTGGACTTGCGGGTCGCTGGTGTAGCTGACGACGACGCTTGGCGCCTGATAGCCCGGAGCCGCGACGCTGAAACCGCCGCGCGCCTCGAGCAGCCCGCGCACGAGCGTGCCGAGCCTTGCCTGCGCTTCGCGCGACTTGTCGAAGCCCCAGTCGCGCGTTTCGCGCATGGCCTCCACCGCCGCCGCCAGGGCATTGGTCGGCAGCGTGGCGTGGTAGGCGTGGCCGCCGCCCTCGTAGGTCTCCATGATCTGCAGCCACTTGCGCAGGTCGGCGGCGAAGCTGGTGCTGGTCGTGGATTCGATGCGTTCCCGCGCCTGTTCACTGAGCATGACGAAGGCGCCGCAGGGCGGTGCGCTCCAGCCTTTCTGCGGTGCACTGAGAAGTATGTCCACGCCGCACGCGCCCATATCCACCCACATCGCGCCGGAGGCGACGCAGTCGAGCACGAACATGCCGCCTGCCGCATGCGTTGCCTCGGCCACCGCCTGCAGGTAACGGTCCGGCAGGATGATGCCCGAAGCCGTTTCGACATGCGGGGCGAAAACGAGATCCGGCTTTTGCGAGCGGATCGCCTGGACGACCTCCTCGAGCGGGGGCGGGAGGAAGGGCGACATGAGATTGGCGGAAACGCTGCGCGCCTTGAGCACGCTGCATTCGGCGGGAATCCGGCCCATCTCGAAAATCTGGCTCCAGCGGTAACTGAAGAAGCCGTTGCGGATGACCAGACATTTGCGCCCGGTGGCGAATTGCCGCGCCACCGCCTCCATGCCGAACGTGCCGCTGCCCGGCACGACGATGGCGGATCGGGCGCGATAGGCTTCCTTCAGGATCGCGGACAATTCCTTCATGACGCCCTGGAAGGCGGGCGACATGTGGTTGAGGGCGCGGTCGGTATAGACGACGGAATATTCGTACAGCCCCTCTGCGGGGGCCTCGGTTGGCGGATCGGCCGGCTGGTGGGACACGACGGGCTCCTGTTGAAGGTCGGGCAGGCAGGTTAGCAAAAAATCCGCGCTGGAATCCTTGCCCCCGCTCAAGCCGCGGTTCAGGCAAAGCGCACGATCGGCTGGTCGACGGCCAGGCTGTCGCCTTTCTTCGCCATGACCTCTGCGACGACGCAGTCCTGGTCGGCCTTGAGGATGTTCTCCATCTTCATGGCCTCGATCACCGCCAGCTTTTCGCCGGCCTTGATTTCCTGGCCGGGCTTGAGCGCCAGGTCGGTGAGCAGGCCCGGCATCGGCGAGAGCAGGAATTTCGAGAGGTCGGGCCTGGGTTTCTCCGGCATCAGCGCCAGCAGTTCGGCGGCGCGGCCGGTCATCACCATCATGTCGGCCTGCGTGCCCCAGTGGGTGACGCGGTACTTGAGGCCGAGGCGCTCCAGCTGCAGGCAGACCGGCTCGTTGTTCCAGGTGCCGCGGAAGATCGGCTCGCCCAGGCGCCAGGTCGAACGCAGCTCGCAGCGCTGGCCGTCGTGCGCGACCGTGTAGCCGCCGCCGATCGGCGTCAGCGTCAGATCGTATTTCTTCCCGCCCATCAGCACCGTCCACTCGTTGCCGACCTTGCGCTCGTGGCCGCGCAGCTGGCCGCTGGTGCGGATGGCGCGGTCGATGTAGCGCCGCCGCGCGAAGGCCGCCACCGCCGCCAGCAGCAGCGGGTCCTCGTGCACCAGGCTCTCGGCGCTGAAGCCCTTGGGGAACTCCTCGGCGATGAAGCCGGTGTTGAACTTGCTCGACTGGAAGCGCGGGTGCTGCATCAGCGCCGACTGGAAGGCGATGTTCGACGAGACGCCGCGGATGACGAAGGCGTTGAGGGCGTCGCGCATCTTGGCGATGGCCTGGTCGCGCGTGGCGCCGTGCACGATCAGCTTGGCGATCATCGAGTCGTAGTACATCGAGATCTCGCCGCCCTCGTAGACGCCGGTGTCGACCCGGACTGAGCCGGCCGCAGCGCGGCCGGCCGAGATGCTCCCCTCTCCCGCCGGGAGAGGGGTCGGGGGAGAGGGCTGCACGCCGCCATTCTCCGCCGGCGGGATGTAGCGGATCAGCCGCCCGGTCGACGGCAGGAAGTTGCGGAACGGGTCCTCGGCGTTGATGCGGCACTCCATGGCCCAGCCGTTGAGCTTGACGTCCTTCTGCTCAAGCGGCAGCTTCTCGCCGGCGGCGACGCGGATCATCAGCTCGACGAGGTCGAGCCCGGTGATGCACTCCGTGACCGGGTGCTCGACCTGCAGCCGCGTGTTCATCTCGAGGAAATAGAAGCTCTTGTCCTTGCCGACGACGAACTCCACCGTGCCGGCCGACTGGTACTTCACGGCTTTCGCCAGCGCCACCGCCTGCTCGCCCATCGCCTTGCGCGTCTTCTCGTCGAGGAAGGGGCTCGGCGCCTCCTCGATGACCTTCTGGTGACGGCGCTGGATCGAGCATTCGCGCTCGTTCAGGTAGACGCAGTTGCCGTGGGCATCGCCGATCAGCTGGATCTCGATGTGGCGCGGCTCCTCGACGTATTTCTCGATGAAGACGCGATCGTCGCCGAAGGCATTCTTCGCCTCGGTGCGGCAGGAGGAAAAACCCTCGTGCGCCTCCTTGTCGTTGAAGGCGACGCGCAGCCCCTTGCCGCCGCCGCCGGCGGAGGCCTTGATCATCACCGGGTAGCCGATCTTCTTCGCGATCTCGACGGCCTGCTCGGGCGTGTCGATGGCTGCGTTGTGGCCGGGGATGGTGTTGACCTTGGCTTCCAGCGCCAGCTTCTTCGAGGCGATCTTGTCGCCCATGGCGGCGATGGAATAGTGCTTTGGGCCGATGAAGACGATGCCCTCCTCCTCGAGGCGCCTGGAGAAGGCCTCGTTCTCGGAAAGGAAGCCGTAGCCCGGGTGCACCGCCTGCGCGCCGGTCTGCTTGCAGGCGGCGATGATCTTGTCGGCGACCAGGTAGGACTCCTTCGAGGGCGGCGGGCCGATGCAGACGGCTTCATCGGCCAGCTCGACGTGGCGCGCGTCCTTGTCGGCCTCGGAATACACGGCGACGGTCTGGATGCCCATCCTGCGGGCGGTCTTGATGACGCGGCAGGCAATCTCGCCGCGGTTGGCTATGAGAATTTTCTTGAACATGGCAAACCTTTCACCACCAAGGCACCAAGGACACAAAGGGGCACCAAGAAAAGCAAGCAGCCTTTTCCGGTTTTCCTTGGTGCATCTTGGTGCTCTTGGTGTCTTGGTGGTTAAGCATTTCTCTCAAAGCGGAATGTTGCCGTGCTTGCGCCACGGATTTTCCAGTTTCTTTTCCTTGAGCATCGCCAGCGAGCGGCAGATGCGCTTCCTCGTCTCGTGCGGCATGATGACGTCGTCGATGAAGCCGCGGTGGCCGGCGACGAAGGGGTTGGCGAACTTCTCCTTGTATTCCTTCTCGCGCGCGGCGAGCTTGGCCGGGTCATTCTTCTCCTCGCGGAAGATGATCTCCACCGCGCCCTTCGGCCCCATCACGGCGATCTCGGCCGAGGGCCAGGCGAAGTTCACGTCGCCGCGCAGGTGCTTCGACGACATCACGTCGTAGGCGCCGCCGTAGGCCTTGCGCGTGATCACCGTCACCTTCGGCACGGTGCACTCGGCGTAGGCGTAGAGCAGCTTCGCGCCGTGCTTGATGATGCCGCCGTATTCCTGCGCCGTGCCGGGCATGAAGCCGGGCACGTCGACGAAGGTGACGACCGGGATGTTGAAGGCGTCACAGAAACGGACGAAGCGCGCGCCCTTGATGGATGACTTGATGTCGAGGCAGCCGGCCAGCACCAGCGGCTGGTTGGCGACGATGCCGACGGTTTGCCCCGCCATGCGACCGAAGCCGATCACGATGTTCTTGGCGTAGTCGGGCTGCAGCTCGAAGAAGTCGCCCTCGTCCACCGTCTTGACGATGAGTTCCTTGATGTCGTAGGGCTTGTTCGGATTGTCCGGCACCAGCGTGTCGAGCGACATCTCGATGCGCTCGGAGGGGTCCTCGGTCGGCACCACCGGCGGCTTCTCGCGGTTGTTCGAGGGCAGGAAGGAGACGAGGCGACGCAGCATCATCAGCGCCTCGACGTCGTTCTCGAAGGCGAGGTCGGCCACACCCGACTTGGTGTTGTGCGTCACCGCGCCGCCGAGTTCCTCGGCGGTGACCTCCTCGTGCGTCACCGTCTTCACCACTTCCGGGCCGGTGACGAACATGTAGGAGGAGTCCTTCACCATGAAGATGAAGTCGGTCATGGCCGGGCTATACACCGCGCCGCCGGCGCAGGGGCCCATGATCATCGAGATCTGCGGCACCACGCCCGAGGCCAGGACGTTCCTCTGGAAGACGTCGGCGTAGCCGCCGAGCGAGGCGACGCCCTCCTGGATGCGCGCGCCGCCCGAGTCGTTGAGGCCGATCACCGGCGCGCCGGTCTTCATGGCGTGGTCCATCACCTTGCAGATCTTCTCGGCGTGGGCCTCCGACAGCGCGCCGCCGAACACCGTGAAGTCCTGGCTGAAGACGAACACCAAGCGGCCGTTGATGGTGCCGTAGCCGGTCACCACGCCGTCGCCCGGCACCGTCTGCATCTGCATGCCGAAGTCGGTGCAGCGGTGTTCCTTGAACATGTCCCATTCCTCGAAGGAATCGGGATCGAGCAGCAGTTCGAGGCGCTCGCGCGCGGTGAGCTTGCCCTTGCCGTGCTGTGCCTCGATGCGCTTCTGCCCGCCGCCCAGGCGGGCCGCGGCGCGCTTCTCGTCCAGCTGTCGAATGATGTCGTGCATAGAGCCTCCTGAAAAATCCTTCACCACTAAGGCACCAAGAGCACAAAGGAGCACCAAGAAGAGCGAACAACAAGTTCTGGTTTTCCTTGGTGCATCTTGGTGTCCTTGGTGCCTTGGTGGTTAATGCTTTTCGCTCAAATGTCCGAGCAGGCGGTGCGCCGCCGATGCCGGAGTCATGCTCCCCGCCGT
>JBDHRL010000103.1:0-9051 GCA_039807535.1 Rhodocyclaceae bacterium | reverse complement strand
CCGTGGTTAATGGTTTTCCGGCTCATTTCAGTTCAAGGTACTGCACAATGAATTGCGCGATGGCGTCCGGATCGTTGATGTCCAGCAGCGGCAGCGCGATGTCCAGCTTCGCATCGCTCGCCACGGCGACGATGTTCGGGTGGGCGGGATAGATCGGCGACTTGCCGACCGACGGCCGGTACACCTCCAGCTTGGGAATCCGGTCATTGGTCTTGTAGCCCTCCACCAGGGCCAGGTCGCAGGGCGAGAGCAGGCGGATCTGCGCGTCCAGCGCCGGCTCGGCCTCGCCGCGCAGCTCGTGCATCAGCGCCCAGCGCTGGCCCGAGGTGAGCAGCACTTCGGTGCAGCCGGCATGGCGGTGGCGCCAGGAGTCCTTGCCCGGCTGGTCGATGTCGAAGCCGTGGTGGGCATGCTTGATGAGCGAGACCTTCAGCCCGCGCGCGACGAAGCGCGGGATGAGCTGCTCGATCAGCGTCGTCTTGCCGCTGCCGGAGTATCCCGCAAACCCGAAAACTTTCATAAAAAACCATTAACCACAGAGGCACAGAGACACAGAGAAAGCATTCTGTTCTGTGTTGTATTCCTCTGTGCCTCTGTGTCTCTGTGGTGAAACAAGGTTTTCATCTTTCCTCGATCCTCGGCACCGTCAGCACCGGCGCGAAGCCGCCGCCCGGAGTGCGAAAATTCGTCGTCTGGCCCTGGTACAGCCGCGCGGTCACCAGCTGCACGCGGCCGCGATAGGCATAGTTGCGCAGGTCGATCTTCAGCTCCGCCGGCGCCGTCTCGGTGCCGATGCGGCGCGCCGAGGGCGGCACCAGCGCCTGCGCCACGTAGTCGCCCCCGAGGATGTCCTCGAACACCCGCCGGGTCAGCTTGTCTCCGCGGTAGGCCGCCTTGCCGCCGTAGCCGGCGGCCGGCTTGAAGAAGAGCCGCCTGCGCTCCGCCCACAGCGCCTCGGCATCCGCGCGCCGCACCCGGCGCGTGCGCGGGATGCCGCCGAGCAGCACGGCCCGCGTTGCCGCATCGACGCCCAGCGCCGCCAGCTCGGCCTCGTCGGTGAGCAGCGTCAGGTTGCGCTTGTCGGCGTAGAGGGCATGGGCGCGCGGATGCGGGGTGATCACCGCCGCGCCGTCCAGCCAGGCCGCGCGCAGCGCGGCATTTTCCGGCGCGGCGAAGCCGAAATCCGTCAGGCGATTGTAGACCAGGTCGATGCGCTCGCCGCCGCGCCACAGCGCCCCCTCCGCGCAGCGCAGCTCCGCCGGATCGCAGATCGCTGCGGCGATGCCATTGCGCTCGAAGAGCTTCTTGAAAAGCAGGAACTCCGGGTAGAGAAACTGTTCCTGCGGGTTTTCGTCCACGATGGCGATGCGACCGAGCGGCGCCGCGCCCCGCTCGGCGCGCCACTCCGCGCGGAACATGTCCACATAGTCCCGCTCCAGCGTCGGCGCCGGATGGTCGCCCGGCAGGGCGGCGGCCGCCCGCTCGCAGCAGGCGAACTGCGCCTGCGCGAGCGCGGCGTTGAGCAGGCCGCCGCCGGCATTGGTGTTGATCTCGATCAGCTGCGGCCCGCCGCCCCCGGCGGGCGCTCCGATATCCGCGCCGAGATGGAAGTCGTAGCCCATGAAGACGCTGGCGGCCGCGGTCGCGCGCCGCGCCGTCTCCGGCGCCCAGGCCAGCGCGCGCTCCGCCCAGGCCGGCAGCACCACCACGCGCTCCACGGCGGCGACGATCTCCGCCATGCGCTCGACGCTGGGCTGGCCGAGGAACACCGTCGTCGCGGCGAAGAGGTAAGGCCGCTCCTCGTCGATCAGGCGGATCAGGTCGGCGCCATCCACGCCCTGCGCCAGCGCGCGGCGCAGCCGGTCGCGATCGACGCTGGCACACTGGCAGTCGCGGTTGAGCTGCGCGGCAATGGCGATGCTCCCGGGCATCAGGCGGTCTCCGCGACGAAGAAATCCAGCGCCTCGTCCTCCTCGCGCGTGCGCCGCATCGGCGGCAGCGAGCGCCAGACGCGCCTGCCGTAGGGCTTGGCGATCAGGCGCGGGTCGCAGATCATCAGCACGCCGCGGTCGCTCTCGTCGCGGATGAGCCGCCCGGCGCCCTGCTTGACGTTGATCACCGCGCGCGGCAGCTGGTATTCCATGAAGGCATTGCGGCCCGCCTTCTTCATGTGCTCGATGCGCGCCGCCAGCACCGGATCGTCGGGCGGCGCGAAGGGCAGCTTGTCGATGATCACCAGCGACAGCGCCTCGCCGCGCACGTCCACGCCCTCCCAGAAGCTCTGGCTCGCCACCAGCACGGCGTTGCCGAGGCGGCGAAAGCGCGCCAGCAGTTCGCTCTTGCTGCCCTCGCCCTGCAAGAGCAGCGGGTGGTCGAAGCCCTCCGCCTCGAAGCGCGCCTTGAGCAGTTCGTGGATGCGGCGCATGGCGCGCAGCGAGGTGCACAGCACGAAGGCGCGGCCGCGGCTGGCGTGGATCAGCGGCCAGGCCGCCACGGCGACGGCGTCGTTGTATTCGCGGCTGTTCGGGTCGGGCATGGCCTGCGGCGCGTAGAGCAGCGCATGGTTCGGATAGTCGAACGGGCTGCCCCAGCAGCCGGTGTCGGCGGGATTCTCTTCGCCGTTCAGGCCGAGCTCGTTGCAGTAATGCGAGAAGTCGCTCTCCACCGCCAGCGTCGCCGAGGTGAAGATCCAGGCGCGCCGATGTTGACTATTTGGGCCTTCCATCTGCTTTTTGAAGATGTCGGCGATGACCAGCGGCGTGGCGTTGAGCGACAGCGCCTGGCTGAACACCTCGGCCCAGCGCACCAGGCCCGGCTCCTCGACGTCGCGCCAGCGCTTCAGCACGAGCGCCAGCTCCTGCGACCGGCGCCAGCAATTCTCCAGGCCCTCCGAGCGGCCGGCCTGCGACTCCAGCAGGGCGCCGAAACGCGCCAGCTCGACGGCCGCCTTGTCGAGCGCCTCGAGGAAGGCCGGCGGCAGCTGCGCGGCAGAATAGCGCGCGTTCTCGCCGGGCACGGCCAGGCGCAGGTCGCGCGCCGCCTTCTCCAGCGCCCGCGCGCCTTCGGGCAGCTCGGCGAAATCCTTCGCCGCCGCCAGGCCTTCCATGCGCGCATCGCGCGCCAGGTCGAGCAGTTGCGAGGTGGACACGTTCTCGCCGAAGAACAGGCTGGCCGTCTCCGGCAACTGGTGCGCCTCGTCGAAGATCACCGTATTGCAGGCCGGCAGCAGCTCCGCCACGCCGGTGTCGCGCAGCATCACGTCGGCGAAGAACAGATGGTGGTTCACCACCACCACGTCGGCCGCCTGCGCCTCGCGCCGCGCCGCCATGACGAAGCACTCCTTCAGGTTCGGGCACTCCTGGCCGAGGCAGTTCTCGCGCGTCGAGGTGGCCGCCGCCCAGGCGGCGGAATCCTCCGGCACGGCGGCACACTCGGCCTTGTCGCCGGTCGATGTCGTCCTGGCGAAGCGGGCGATGGCGAGGATGTGGCCGGCCTCCTCGCGCGAGAGGAAGCGCCCCTCCGTGCGGGCGCGCTCCAGGTGGTAGTGGCAGACGTAGTTGGCGCGGCCCTTGAGGAGCGCGATGGTCGCCGGCGCCTTGAGGGCGTCGCGCACCGTCGGCAGGTCGCGCTGGAAGAGCTGGTCCTGCAGGGTCTTGGTGCCGGTGGACACGATCACCTTGCCACCGGCCGCGAGCGCCGGCACGAGATAGGCGAAGGTCTTGCCGGTGCCGGTGCCCGCCTCGGCCACCAGCACGCCGTGCTTGCGGATCGCCTCGGCGATGCGCTGCGCCATCTCGACCTGCTGCGGACGCAGGCGATAGCCCGGAATGGCACGGGCGAGCGCGCCGTCGGCGGCGAAGACCTTATCCAGATCCGCCATCCTGTACGGCCTACGGCAGGCGCACGGCCGGCTTCAGGCCGAGCCGGCCGGCGCGGTTGGCAAAGCGTTTCTTGTCGAAGCTGGCCAGTTCCGCGCAATGCCCGCAGCGGGCCAGATGCAGCGCATCGGCGAAGTCCAGTCCCTTGCGGTGCCACGCCGCCGCCTGCGCCACCGCGGCGGCCGACTCGGTGGTGACATTGGGCAAGGACAGCAGATGATCGAACACCTTGGCGACGGTCGGCGGGTCGCATTCGTAGCGGCCGACCAGCACCCAGGCCAGTTCCAGCGCCACCGTGACGGGCACGAACAGCGCCCGCTCCGACGCCAGCAAGGCGGCGGCACGACGCTGCTCCGCCGCCTCGGACGGCTGGCCCGGCACGGCATAGTAGCGGGCGAGGACGTTGGTATCGAGGGCGATCACAGGCCTTTCCCCTTGAAGCGGGCGATAATCCGGCCGCCGTCCATGTCCTCGATCGGCACCGGGCCGACCGGATTGGGCACCAGGCCAATGCCGTCCTCGACGCGCGATGCCTTGCCCTTGAAGGGGCGCAGCAGCACGCCCCCCTCCGAGGCGACCACTTCCAGCCGGCTGCCGCCGACGATGCCCAGCTTGCGCCGGATATCCGCCGGCAGCACCACCTGGCCCTTCACCGAAACCGTTACCGAAGACATGGCACCTCCCTGCTAACGACCGGCGCCCAGTTTAGCACATCAAGTCTTACCTGGTAAGACACAGGGGCAGGTGAATCAGGGCAGCTCCTCCACCTTGAGCTGCACCCGCCGCCCCGCGCTGCCGCCGCGCGAGCGCGCCGTCGGCGGCGAAGACGGCTTCCAGGTTCACAGCAGCGTATGCCGGCCCGACCTGGCGGCGCGCTTGTCGAAGGTGCAGGTCGTCTCGCAGCCGCAGGATTCATTCGCCGCGCCGATCAGATAGTCGGCAAAATCCGCCTGGCCGGCCTGGAAGGCGCGCAGGGCCGCCCAGGCGATGTCCGCCTCCTGCACCTTCAGCTCGGCCGTGGAGAGGATGGCCGACAGCACCTTGACCACCTCCGCCTTGGCGTAGCCGTAGCCGCGCCCGAGCACCCACGCCAGCTCGGCCAGCACGACATGCGAGACGTGGCCGGGCTGCGCCTTGCTGCAGCGCTCCTCGATGAGCCGGCCGGCCGCCTTCGCCTGGGCCGCGTCGTCGCGGACGATATAGCGCAGGAGGACATTGGTGTCGAGTCCGATCATGCGCGCCTCTTGCGCGCAGCGGGTGCGCCACGCTCGGCGATCACCGCGTCGATCTCCTCCAGGCCCAGCGTCCGCGCCGGTCGCTGCAGGAGCGCCTTCAGGTCGGTCACCGGGCGCGTGGCCGGCACGATGCGCACCGAGCCGTCCGGGTCGACGAGGAATTCCAGGCGGTCACCGACGTGCAGCTTCAGCGAATCGCGCACCGCCTTCGGGATGGTGATCTGGCCCTTGCTGGTGAGGGTGGCTTCCATTTCCTTACCTCATGAATGTTCCCTTACTTATGCGTAAGAATATCACGGAAGGACGAAGGCGCGAAACGCGCCGCGCCGGCCATTTCGCCGATGCGCCACGGCAAAACATGCTATAAAACAAGGGCTCGCCTTTCAACGCGGCAGGTTGCAACACCCTTTCAGGCGCTCTGCTGGCTTCCGCAAGGACAAAGACAAAGCAAGCGACAGAACATGAACAAAATCTTGCGCCTTTCCCGCCCGGCCAGGATCGCGCTGGGCTATCTGGCGGTGGCGACCGCCTGGATCGTAGCGTCCGATGGAATGGTCGCCTTTCTCGCCAGCGACCCCGACACCTTCACGCGCATCCAGACCTGGAAGGGCACCGGCTTCGTGCTGACGACCGGGCTGGCGCTCTATGCCCTTCTGCGCGCAATGCCGTCCCGGCCAGAGTCCCCGACAGCAGAACCGGCGGCCGCGCAGCCCCCCCCCCCACGCCGTTCTGATAGGACTGACTTTTGTCATGCTGGCCGTGATCATCGTCGGCTTCGGCGCCCTGGCCTATCGCCTCCAGGCCGACTCCTTCAAGAAGCACCAGTACGATCAACTGGCCGCCATCGCCAAATTCAAGGCAGACCTGATCGAACACTGGGTCAACTTGAGCCGCCAGGATGCCGAGGAACTGGGTAGCGACCCGGCCCTGCTCGAATCGTCGCTGCTGCTGAACCGCGGTCCTGCGCCAGCGTCTGCTCGGTATTTGCGCCTGCGTTTCGAAGGCCTGCTCGGCGCCGAACGCTGGTCGGGCATCGGCCTCTACGCGCACGACGGCCGGCCTCTGCTGCTGGCGGGGATTGCCGACGTCCCGATCACCGAGCACCGGGAAGCCATCGACGCAGCTGCGGCGGAGGGCAAGGTCCGTCTCGTAGACCTGCATGCGATGGACGAGGCGACAATGGATTACCACGTCGGCTTCGTCGTGCCGCTCCGCGCCGGCCCGGGCCACAAGCAGGCCGCAGGGGTACTCCTCCTCATCGTCGATCCGCGCAAGCCGCTGTTCCAGATGGTCTACTCCTGGCCGACGCCCAGCGCCTCCTCGGAAACTCTGCTGGTGCGCCGTGAAGGCAATGATGTCCTCTTCATGACGCCGCTGCGCCACGCCGAAGCCAAGCCGCTCGGCCTGCGCAAGCCGCTCTCCACGGCGGACCTCCCCGCTGCGCGTGCCGTGCAGGAAGGCGAAGGCATTTTCGAGGGCGTGGACTACCGCGGCAAGCCGGTGTTCGCTGCCTTTCGGCCGATCGCCGGCACGTCGTGGCACATCGTCGCCAAGACCGACACCGAGGAGGTCATGCAGCCGCTGCGGCAGAACGCCAAACAAATCCTCAACATCGTCCTGCTGTCCATCGGCGTCACCGGACTCTTCGTTGCCTTCCTCTGGCGCAGCCGGCAAGCCGCCTTCAACGTGGCCCAGCAGCGCGGCCGGGAGGAGCACGAAGCGCTGGTCCGGCACTTCAGCTCGATCTTCAAGCTGGCGCGCGACGCCATCCTGCTGCTCGATCCTGACGGCAGGATCGTCGAAGCGAACGATGCCGCCCTTGCCGCCTACGGCTACAGTGCAGAGGAATTCCGCCGTCTTTCCATTCGAGACCTGCGCACCCCGTCGGCCCAGGCCAGCTTCGAGCGCGATTTCAAGGGCTCGGACCGGCCGGAAGGCGTGCAGTTCGAAACAGAGCACCGCCGCCAGGATGGCCACGTCTTTCCGGTCGAGGTCAGCTCCTACTCGATCGATATCCGCGGCTTGCGCTACCGCCAAAACTTCATCCGCGACATCACCGAGCGGCGGCGGCAGATGGAGGAAATCTACCGCCTCAACCGGGCCTATGCGACCCTGAGCCAGACCAACGAGGCCATCGTCCGCATCGGCGATCGCGACGAGCTGTTCGATCGCATCTGCCGCATCGCCACCGAGTCCGGCAAATACCTCGGCGCCTGGATCGGGCTCATCGACGAAGCCACGAAAACCCTGCTGCCGGCCGCCCGCGCCGGAAGCCTGGACGGCTACATCGGGCAGTTGCGCATCAGCACCGACCCCGCCTCGCCCTTCGGCCACGGACCGTCCGCGATTGCCATGCGGGAGGGCCGACCATATTACCTCAACGACTTCCTCGCCGATCCGGCCACCGCGCCCTGGCACGAGGCGGCCCGGCAGGCCGGCATCCGCGCCTCGGCGGCGCTGCCGCTCACGCGCCGCAACTTCGTCGTCGGCACGCTCAATCTGTATGCGGCCGGGACGAACGCCTTCGACGCCCAGACCTGCGCCCTGCTCGAGGAGATGGCAAAGGACGTCTCCTTCGCCCTCGAGAACTTCGACCGCGAGGCGCTCCGCCGCAAGGCCGAGGAGGACATGCGCGAAAGCGAAGCACTGTTCCGCAGCGTCGTCCAGCAGAACATCGCCGCGATCTTCATGGTCGACGGCGGCCGCTTCCTCTTCGCCAACCCGCGTGCCTGCGAGATCCTCGGCTACGCGCCGGGCGAGCTGGACGGCAAGGAGGTACTGCTGCTGATCGCAGAGGAAGACCGCGCCGACGTCGCCGAGATGATGCGCGCCGTCCTCGCCGGCGAAGTGGAATCGGTCGAGCGCAACCTCACCGGCCTGCGCAAGGACGGCGGCAGGGCGGACATCGGCGCGCGCGCCACGCGCGCCCTGGTCGACAACCGGCCGATGGTCCTCGGCGTGGCGCAGGACATCGGCGAACGCAAGAAGGCCCAGGAGGAAATCCAGCGCTACATGCGCAAGCTGGAGCGCGCCATGATGGCCACCGTCGAGGCAGTCTCCGCCATGGTGGAGCTGCGCGACCCCTACACCTCCGGCCACGAGCGCCGGGTCGGCGAGCTGGCCGCCGCCCTCGGCGAGGAGCTGGGCCTGCCCGCGGAAACCATCACCGGCCTGCGCATGACCGGCTACGTCCACGACATCGGCAAGATCAGCGTGCCGGCGGAAATCCTCAGCAAGCCGGGGCGACTGACCGAGATCGAATTTGAGATCATCAAGACCCACGCCCGCAGCGGCTACGACATCCTCAAGAACGTGGAATTTCCCTGGCCGCTGCCCGAGGTGATCCTGCAGCACCACGAGCGGCTCGACGGCAGCGGCTACCCGCAGCACCTGAAGGGCGAGGCCATCATCCTGGAAGCGCGCATCCTCGCCGTGGCCGACGTGGTCGAGTCGATGGCCTCGCACCGGCCCTACCGGCCGGCGCTCGGCATCGACAAGGCGCTGGAAGAGATAGCGCAGAACAGCGGAAAGTTCTACGACCCCGACGTTGCGGGCGCCTGCATCCGCCTCTTCCGCGAAAAGGGCTACCAGCTGCCGAAGTGAATCAGGGCAGCTCCTCCACCTTGAGCTGCACCCGCCGCCCCGCGCTGCCGCCGCGCGTGGAATAGCGCAGCGTGCCGGAGGACTCGCCCGCGCTCTCCTCGACCGAGCCGCCGAGGTCGATCCACTCGCCCAGCCTTCCCGACACCGTGGTCGTCAGGCGCTGCACGTTGGCGCTGCCCGGGCCGTAGGCCCCCGGCGTGTCGTGGCTCGGGCTGATGGTCAGCGTGACGTTGTCGCCGGCGAGCTGCGGCTCGGCGGTGAAGCCGGTGCCGAGGTCGCGGTACACCACCGACTCGGACACCACCGCCCCGCCCGGCCCCAGCACCACCTGGCGC
>JBDHRL010000102.1:0-9145 GCA_039807535.1 Rhodocyclaceae bacterium | reverse complement strand
CTCCGCCTTCACCGTGTCGCCGGGACTGACTTCCACGCCGATCACCGGCACGTCCTTGAAGTCGCCGATGTCGGGCACTTTCACTTCGATGACGGGCATGGCTTTACCTCAGACGGTGACGGGGTTGGGCTTGTTCGGGTCGAGGCCGTACTTGGCGATGGCTTCCTTCATCTTTGCCTTGTCCAGCAGGCCCTCGTCGGCCAGCGCCTTCAGCGCCGCCAGCGCCACGTAGCGGCGGTCCACCTCGAAGAAGCCGCGCAGCTTTTCGCGCGTGTCGGAGCGGCCGAAGCCGTCGGCGCCGAGCACGGCGTAGCGGCGCGGCACGTAGGGCCGGATCTGCTCGGCGAAGGCGCGCACGTAGTCGGTCGAGGCGATGACCGGGCCGCGCGTGTCCTTCAGGCACTGCTCGACGTGGGAGAGCTTCGGCTTGTCGGCCGGATGGAGCAGGTTCCAGCGGCCGGCAGCCTGGCCGTCGCGGGCGAGCTCGGTGAAGGAGGGGCACGACCAGAGGTCGGACTCGACGCCCCAGTCCTGCTTCAGCAGTTCGGCGGCGGCGATCACTTCGCGCAGGATGGCGCCGGAGCCGAGCAGCTGCACGCGCGGGCCGTTGCCGGCCGGGCCCTTCTTGAACAGGTACATGCCTTTCAGGATGTCCTTTTCCGCGCCTTCCGGCAGGGCCGGGTGGGCGTAGTTCTCGTTGAGCAGGGTGATGTAGTAGAAGACGTCCTCCTGCTCCTGCACCATGCGGCGCAGGCCGTCCTGCAGGATCACCGCCACCTCGTAGGAGAAGGTCGGGTCATAGGCGATGCAGTTGGGGATGAGTGCTGCCTGCACATGCGAGTGGCCGTCCTGATGCTGCAGGCCTTCGCCGTTCAGCGTCGTGCGCCCCGAGGTGCCGCCGAGCAGGAAGCCGCGCGCGCGCTGGTCGCCGGCCGCCCAGGCCAGGTCGCCGAAGCGCTGGAAGCCGAACATCGAGTAGTAGATGAAGAAGGGGATCATCGGCACGCCGTGCGTGCTGTAGGCGGTCGCCGCGGCGATCCACGAGGCCATGGCGCCGGCTTCGGTGATGCCCTCCTGCAGGATCTGGCCGTCCTTCGACTCCTTGTAGAACATCAGCTCGCCGGCGTCCTGCGGCGTGTATTTCTGGCCGACCGAGGACCAGATGCCGAGGCTGCGGAACATGCCCTCCATGCCGAAGGTGCGCGACTCGTCGGCGACGATCGGCACGACATGGCGGCCGAGCGCCTTGTCCTTCACCAGCGTATTGAGCATGCGCACGAAGGCCATGGTGGTGGAGAATTCGCGGCCCTCGGGCGAGGCCTTGAGCTGCGTGTCGAAGGCGGAGAGCGGCGGCACTTCCAGCGGCGCGGCCTTTTGCCGCCGGTGCGGCAGGTAGCCTCCCAGCGCCATGCGCCGCTCGCGCATGTACCGGATCTCCGGCGAGTCGGGGCCGGGGTGGATGTATTCCAGCTTCTCCACCTGCTCGTCGCTCAAGGGCAGGCCGAAGCGGTCGCGGAAGGCCTTCAGCGAAGTGGTGCCCATCTTCTTCTGCTGGTGGGTGATGTTTTGCGCCTCGCCCGCCTCGCCCATGCCGTAGCCCTTGATGGTCTTGGCGAGGATCACCGTCGGCTGGCCGGCATGGTTCACCGCCGCGTGGTAGGCGGCATAGACCTTGTGCGGATCGTGGCCGCCGCGGTTCAGGCGCCAGATCTCGTCGTCCGACCAGGTGGCGACCATCGCCTTGAGCTCCGGCGTGTTGAAGAAATGCTCGCGCACGTAGGCGCCGTCCTTCGACTTGAAGGTCTGGTAGTCGCCGTCGACGCACTCCTCCATGCGCCGGCGCAAGAGGCCCTGGCGGTCCTGCGCCAGCAGCGCATCCCAGTAGCCGCCCCAGATCACCTTGATGACGTTCCAGCCGGCGCCGCGGAAGTCGGCCTCCAGTTCCTGGATGATCTTGCCGTTGCCGCGCACCGGGCCGTCGAGGCGTTGCAGGTTGCAGTTGATGACGAAAATCAGGTTGTCGAGGTGTTCGCGCCCCGCCAGGCTGATGGCGCCCTTCGATTCGGGCTCATCCATCTCGCCGTCGCCCATGAAGGCCCACACCTTGCGATTGCCGGCCTGCACGATGCCGCGGTCGTTCATGTACTTCATGAAGCGTGCCTGGTAGATCGCCTGCAGCGGCCCCAGGCCCATGGATACGGTGGGGAACTGCCAGAAGTCCGGCATCAGCCAAGGGTGCGGATAGGAGGGCAGGCCGCGGCCATCCACCTCGCGGCGGAAGTTGTTCATCTGGTCTTCCGTCAGTCGGCCGAGCATGAAGGCGCGCGCATAGACGCCAGGGATGGAGTGGCCCTGGAAGAAAATCATGTCGCCGCCATGCGATTCCGTCGGCGCATGCCAGAAGTGGTTGTGGCCGACGTCGTAGAGCGTGGCCGCCGAGGCGAAGCTGGCGATGTGGCCGCCGAGGCTGGAATTGTCCTTGTTGGCGCGAACCACCATGGCCAGCGCGTTCCAGCGCACGTAGGAGCGGATGCGGTGTTCCAATTCGTGGTTGCCGGGCGAGGGCGTTTCCTTGCCGGGCGGGATGGTGTTGACGTAGGCGGTATTGGCCTTGAAGGGCAGGTTGATGCCCGTGCGGCGGGCCAGCTCGACCAGGCGCTCGATCAGGTAGTGGGCGCGTTCCGGTCCCTCCCGCTCGATGACGGCTTCCAGCGCGTCGAGCCACTCCTGGGTTTCCTGAGTGTCCGAATCGGAGAGCAACAGGTTGTTGGGCAAAGCTGACATGGTCTTGTCTCCTGCTGTTGGCCAGCGAGCGGAATGGCGCGTCGTGAGCGCCGGGGTTCCAAGCCATCTTCCACTCTGGCACGGGGTGCCGTGCCGGCGGCATCATTTTGCATTGTAAAATAACAAACCGTATCGTGCAATATGGATCGGATCAGTGCGGCCGATTCATTTTGCGGCATCGCCCACCAGTCCGAAGGGGGCCCAGAAGGCGGGATGGCCGTATTCCTTCGACGCTGCCATCAGGTGCAGCATCGAATGCCGCAAGGCCTCGGCCCTGGATTCGTCGGGCCGTGCTGCCAGGCGCTTGAACAGTTCGGTCGTGAGCAAGCTCGCCGACACGGTTTCGACCGGCCAGTAAGTCACCAGCAGGCGCCGCGTGCCGGCGAAGAAGAAGGCGCGTCCGAGCCCGGAGATGGCTTCCTCGTTCCTGCCGTCGCTGCCGGCGGTGTTGCAGGCCGACAGCACGACCCAGTCGGCATCCAGCTTCAATCCGAGCACCTCGCTCAGGGTCAGGAAACCGTCGTTCTCCTCGTCGCCGCTCAGCGCCGGGTTGGCCATGGCAAGGCTGGGCTGGTCGAGTCCCTGCAGGTCGCCCGGCACCAGGCCATGGGTTGCGAACGCCACGACGCCGTAGCTCGACAGGTCGCTGCCCTTGACCCGGGCCTCGGTGGCCCGCACGCCGAGGAACAGGTCGGCTTTCGGATCGGCGCCGAGGATCTTGCCGATCTCGTTGAGCTCGCTGGCCGTCTCGGGCAATTGCGGCAGGCGCTCGAAGCCGCGCAGGAGGACGGCGCGATCGCTTTCGTCCGCGTTTGAGGCGGTCGCCACGGCGGCGGGCGATTGCATCGAGGCGTCGCTGCTCCGGGTCAGCGATAGATTGCGCACCGCGCGCGTGCCTGCCGGCCTGAGCGGCGCCTCGGCGACGAAGCGCGGGTCGCCAAATCCGACGAATGGCCGGCGTCCGGTGTCGTGCCGTGCCTTGCTGCGCAATGAAATGAGCGTGCCGGCCGATGGTTGCTGAGCGAGCGCGACCTTCCGGATCAGCCAAGGCTGCTCGGCGGGATTCTCCCGCTCCGACGCTCCGGTCAGCAGGACGGCAAAGGGGAGTTGCCCCAGATGGCCGTGCACGATGACATTGAGCACGCGGGCGCCCTGCCAGAGCGATTCATCGGGTGCCAGCAGAAGCTGGTAGAGCTGGCGCGCCGTCGCGGCCTCGAAGCGCGGCAGGCGGCCATCCCCCAGATCGACCGAGGCCAGCAGCGCGGCCACCTGCCGCTCCGCCTGCGCGCGGGTGAGCGCGATGGTGCGAAAGGAAACTTGCGCCGGCGTGATCGTCCAGGCATAGGTCTTCTGTTCGGCAACGAGGAAGGCCACGGCGGCTTCGCCGGGCTGAAGCGTCTTCTGCACGTCGGCCGGTGTGGGCGGCCTGGGCGAGGCCAGCTCGGCATAGGCCGGGTAGCGCTCCGCCAGTTCGCGCCGCAGCGCATCGCGTCGTTCGTCGAGGCGGGCCACCTCGCCACGTATGTCCGCGATTACCTTGTCGAGGCGCATGGTATCGGAAGATGCGGCCAGCCGCGTCAACAGGCTGTTGAGCGAGCTGATCTGGTTGGCCGTATCCTGTTCGCGCCGCGCCAGATCGGCCAGCGCCGGGTCGGGCAGGCTGGCACGCGCCACACTGCTGGCAATGGCGGCCTGGACGCTGGAGTTTCGCGCCACCTCCGCCACCCTGAACGCCTCGGTGACGGCGGCCGCATCGGGCGCGGCGGCGTTGCGGCCGGCCAGGCGCGCCAGCAGCTCGATATAGCTTTCGGAAATCAGGCGAAGGCGGTACTGGCGAACGAAGCCGCCGTTCTCCGCGCTGTTGTCGGTTTCCGCCTGGCGCAGAATGACCGGAAAGGCTGCGCGGAATTCGGCCAGCGCGGCATCGTCCCTGCCGGCCGCCGCCAGCGCCATGGCATGGTAGCCGCGCAGGTGGGCCAGGTAGAGGGGATCGACGAAAGGCTTCTTGTTGTTCCAGTCGACCAGCGCCTGCAACATCGCCGATGCCTCGTCGATCCGCCCGTTCTTCAGCAGCGCCAGGGCCCAGTTGATGTTGCGCGAGCCGGTCCTGGCGAACTGCGCGGGGTGGCTGCGCATCCCCTGATCGCGCTGGGCGAACATCTCCAGCGCCTCGGGCCAGCGGTCCTGCACACCGAGCAGGAATCCGGCAGTGGCGCGCATGTCGGCGAGCATGGTCGAATAGCTGCGTGCGCCGGAGGCCTCCATGATCGAGATCGCCTCCTTGCGCAGGCGCAACGCATCCTCGATCCGGCCCTGCTGCTGCTTGATGAGCCCCAGTGAATTGACCAGCCGGGCCACGCCAACGGTATCCCTCCCCGAACGCGCCAGCACTTCCTGCAGTGCCTGGCGAACCAGGAATTCCGCCTCGCCGGTCTTGCCCTGAATGGCGAGGATATCGGCCAGTTGGCGCTTGCGCGAAGTCAGGTTGGCGCGGGCGATGCGCGCATCGTGGTGATCGGCGGAACGCCGTGACCGCACATAGTCGTGCTGCTCGCGCGCATGGTGCAGCGCCAGCCGGCGCAGGCGCTCGGTCTCGATGAAATTGCCGCGCAACTGCTGCATCCAGGCCGCATAGCTGTACTGCTGGCTAAGCCGGGCATGGCCGTACGCTGCCCAGACCTTGTCGCGGCGCAGCTCGTGCAGGAGGTCGCTGGCACGCTGGAACGCCTGCTCGGCGGCACGCAGGCGGCCAAGGAAAACGTTCGCATCGACCAGCCAGAACAGGGCGCTCGACAGGCGCCATTTGTTGCCCTCCTTGTATTCGTCCGCCACCGACTGGGCGAAATCGGCGAGCACCAGCCAGTCGGCATTGGCATAGATCGCCGCCCGGATGTCGATCTGCAGTCGCCAGCGATCGCACCAGAGTTCGGGCGTGCCCGCCTGCCTGAGCGCCAGCGCTTCCCTGAAGTCCGCCAGCGCCTTGTCGTTCTGGCCGAGCCGCAACTGGGCCGACCCCCGCTTGTGCAGGAATTCGCACTGCGCCTGCGGCTCGGCGGAGGCGGGCGGCGGCGCGGCGACCAGTCTTTGCAGTTCTGCCGCGACGGCCGGGTTGGCCGGCGCGATATCGTCCTCATCCCCGGCTGCGCCGGCGCTACCGAAGGCGCACAGAAGAAGGATGGTCGCGGCGCAGGCAGATCGAAAGCGCATGCAATAGCTCCGCCAGGAACGGGGAAAGACCTATTCTGGCCGCTCCGGGGCCAAATGCCAAGCACCCGGCGCCGTGTTGCGAAGACTGACTTTTTGCCTGTTTCCCGGCCTTCGGCCTGGCATCCTCGCGCGTTCGCGCGCCGCGCCCGCCGCGCGCCCCGCCCATCACCGCCTGGCTCGGCGAGTCGAAAGCTTCACGACCGGCGGAAGTGTGCCCGGCATCAGCATCAAGACGGCGGAAGTGTATCGTGCCAGAATCATGGAAAGGATGGTCGTGCGCACCCTGGCGATCCGGCACGGGCAGTGATGCGCATCAGACAATGAAGGAGATGGCAGTGAACGACATTTCGAAAGGCAATCCGGCTGACAAGGTGGCGATCGTGACGGGCGCGGCAAGCGGCCTGGGCCGCGCCATCGCCGAGCGGCTCGCCGCCGACGGCGCACGCGTGGTGGTGGCCGACATCAGCGACAAGGGCGCCGGGGTGGCGGCCGCCATCGGCGGGCACTTCGTCAAGGGCGACTCGGCGCAGCGCGCCGACTGCAAGGCGCTGGTCGACGCCGCGCTGGCCAAGTACGGCACGGTGCACATCCTGGTGAACAACGCCGGCTTCCAGCACGTCTCGGCCATCGAGGACTTCCCCGAGGACATGTGGGACAGGATGCAGGCGGTGATGCTCACCGCGCCCTTCCTGCTGACGCGCTACTGCTGGCCGGCCATGAAGAAACAGCAATGGGGGCGCATCGTGAACATCTCGTCCATCCACGGCCTCATCGCCTCGCCCAACAAGGCCGGCTACATCGCCGCCAAGCACGGCCTGGTCGGCCTGACCAGGACCGCGGCGCTGGAAGGCGGCGCCTGCGGCATCACCGCCAACGCCATCTGCCCGGCCTACGTGCGCACGCCGCTGGTGGACAACCAGGTCGCCGACCAGGCGAAGACGCGCGGCATCCCCGAGGCCGAGGTGATCGAGAAGGTCATGCTGGAACCCGCCGCCATCAAGCGCCTGATCGAACCGGCCGAGGTGGCCGACTTCGTCGCCTATCTCTGTTCGCCCGCCGCCGGCGTCATTACCGGCGCGGCGCTGACCATGGACCTGGGCTGGACAGCGCGCTGATTTCATCACCCCCGTACAGGAGCCCAACATGCGCGTCGCCCTCTTCGTCACCTGCCTCGCCGACCTCATGAAGCCCGGCGTCGCCTTTGCGGCGCTGCGCCTGCTCGAACACGGCGGCTGCACGGTCGAGGTGCCGCGGACGCAGACCTGCTGCGGCCAGCCGGCCTACAACTCGGGCGACCGCGCCACCGCCATCGCGCTGGCGCGCAAGGCGCTCGACGAGTTCGAGGGCTTCGACTATGTCGTCGCCCCCTCCGGCTCCTGCGGCGGCATGGTCCGCGCCCATTACCCGGAGCTGTTTCGCGACGACCCGGCGACGCTGAAGCGCATCGAGGGGCTCGCCTCCCGCACGTATGAGCTCACCGACTTCCTGGTCAACGTCCTCAAGCTCGACAGCGTGCCGGGCGACTTCAAGGGCACGGTGACCTACCACGACTCCTGCTCCGGCCTGCGCGAACTGAACGTCAAGGCGCAGCCGCGCGCCCTGCTGGCGAAGCTGCCCGGCGTGACGCTGGCCGAGATGAACGAGGCCGAGACCTGCTGCGGCTTCGGCGGCACCTTCTCGCTGAAGTTCGGCGAGGTGTCGACGCAGCTCGCCGACAACAAGTGCGGCCACGCCTGCGCCACCGGGGCGGATGCCATCGTCGGCGGCGACCTTGGCTGCCTGCTCAACATCGAGGGCCGCCTGCGCCGCCGCGGCGACCTGAAGACCAAGGTGCTGCACATCGCCGAAGTGCTGGCGGGCAGGTGCGAGTGATGGAACGTCGAGCCGCCACCCGTCATTCCCGCGAAAGCGGGAATCCATGGGTCCCCGCTTCCGCGGGGATGACGAGGCTGCGGTAACGCCCCATGGAACTCCGCTCCAACGAATTCAAGGCCCGCGCCGCCGCCAACCTCGGCGACGCCAAATTGCAGCGCGGCCTCGGCCTGATCAAGGTGAAGGCGGTGGTGAACCGCGCCAGCGCGGTGGCCGAGTTCGGCGACTTCGAGGCGCTGCGCGAGGCCGGCAAGGCCATCCGCAACCGCGCCCTGGCCGACCTCGACCTCTACCTGGAACGCTTCGAGCGCGAGGCCACCGCGCGCGGCGCCGTGGTGCACTGGGCGGAGAACGCCTCGGAAGCCTGCCGCATCGTCGTCGACATCGCGCGCCGGAACGGCGTCAGGACCGTCGCCAAGTCGAAGTCGATGGTGAGCGAGGAGGTCGGCCTCAACGACGCGCTCATCGAAGCCGGCATCGAGCCGATCGAGACCGACCTCGGCGAGTACATCCTGCAGATCAACGACGCCGAGCCGCCCTCGCACATCGTCATGCCGGTCATCCACAAGACCGCCGAGGACGTCGCCGACCTTTTCCACGAGAAGCACGGCACGCCGCGCAAGACCGACCCGGCCCTGCTCACGCGCGAGGCGCGCGAGATCCTGCGGCCGAAGTTCCTGTCCGCCGGCATGGGCGTCTCCGGCGCCAACTTCCTGATCGCCGAGACCGGCTCGACATTGATCGTGACCAACGAGGGCAACGGCCGCCTGTGCACCACGCTGCCGCGCCTGCACGTCGCCCTCACCGGCATCGAGAAGGTGGTGCCGACGCTGGAGGACGTGTCGACCCTGCTGCGCCTGTTGCCGCGCTCGGCCACGGGCCAGGCCATCACCAACTACGTTTCGCTGCACACCGGGCCGAAGCACATCGAGGAGAGCGACGGCCCGCAGCAGTTCCACATCGTGCTCGTCGACAATGGCCGCTCGAAGCTGCTGGCCGGCGAACTGCGCGAGATGCTGCGCTGCATCCGCTGCGGCGCCTGCATGAACCACTGCCCGGTGTACCAGGCCGTCGGCGGCCACGCCTACGGCTGGGTCTATCCCGGCCCGATGGGCAACATCCTGACGCCGTCCTACGTCGGCCTGGAGAACGCCGTTCAGCTTCCCAACGCGGCGACGATGTGCAACCAGTGCGGCGTCGTCTGCCCGGTGAAGATCCCGCTGCCGGATCTCATGCGGAAACTGCGCGAGGAGCAGATGGACCGCGGGCTCAAGCCCTGGCC
>JBDHRL010000101.1:0-9171 GCA_039807535.1 Rhodocyclaceae bacterium | reverse complement strand
CTACAGGAGAAGCCACAGCATGAAAAAGATCACCAAGGCCGTTTTTCCGGTCGCCGGCATGGGCAGCCGTTTCCTGCCGGCGACCAAGGCCAGCCCGAAGGAGATGATGCCGATCGTCGACAAGCCGCTGATCCAGTACGCGGTGGAGGAGGCGGTGGCCGCGGGCATCACCGACATGGTGTTCATCACCGGCCGCAACAAACGCGCCATCGAGGACCATTTCGACAAGGCCTACGAAATCGAGTCCGAGCTCGAGGTGCGCGGCAAGCACGATCTGCTGCGCCTGGTGCAGGAGACCGTGCCCGGGCACATCAACTGCATCTACATCCGCCAGGCCGAGCCGCTCGGACTGGGCCACGCCGTGCTGTGCGCCGCCCCCGTGATCGGCGACGAGCCCTTCGCCGTGCTGCTCGCCGACGACCTGATCGATGCGGATCCGCCCGTGCTGCGGCAGATGCTCGCGGCGTTCGACGAGCATGGCCACTGCCTTCTCGGCGTGCAGAACGTGCCCTTCGCCGACACGGGCGCCTACGGCATCGTCAGCATCGAGCCGGGGCGGAACGGCGCGCAGAACGTCACCGCCATCGTCGAGAAGCCGGCGCCGGACAAGGCGCCGTCCAGCCTCGCCGTGATCGGCCGCTACCTCCTGACGCCGCGCATCTTCCACCACCTGCGCCGCGTGCAGGCGGGCGCCGGCGGCGAGATCCAGCTCACGGACGCCATCGCCGCGCTGATCGAGGAGGAGCCCGTGCTGGCCTTCCCCTTCCACGGCATCCGCTACGACTGCGGCTCCAAGCTGGGCTACCTCAAGGCGACCATCGCCTTCGCCCGCAAGCATCCCGAGGTCGGCCGGGACTTCACCGAGTACCTGGGCAGCCTCAACGTCGGCGGCCGCGCCTGATGCTCTCCGCCGCCGAAGCGCAGAAAATCCTCGACGAGGCCGATCTGGTCGTCCCGGCGGAGGCGGCGGCCGCGGCGGTGCGGCGGGTGGCCGGCGAGATCGACGCCGCGCTGCGCGACGCGCACCCGCTCGTCCTCGCGGTGATGGGCGGCGCCGTGATCTTCGCCGGCCAGCTGCTGCCGCTGCTGCGCTTTCCGCTCGAGTTCGACTATCTCCACGTCACGCGCTACGGCGACACCACCACCGGCGGCGAGCTGAGCTGGATCGTCGCGCCGCGCGCCAGCGTGGCCGGACGCACGGTGCTGGTCGTCGACGACGTGCTCGACGAGGGCATCACCCTGGCGGCGGTGCGGCGCCGCCTGCTGGAACAAGGGGCGCGCGATTGCCGCATCGCCGTCTTCGCCGACAAGGACCTCGGCCGTGCCAAGCCGGTGGCCGCGGATTTCACCGGCGTGCATCTGCCCAACCGCTATGTCTTCGGCTATGGCATGGACGTGAAGGGCGCCTGGCGCAATCTGCCGGCCGTGTATGCGGTGAAGGGGCTGTAGCTCAGGGTGCCGCGCCGCGCGGCAGGCTGGGGCGCACGAGCATGGCGCCGAACACCAGGAAGTACAGGAAAAAAGTCAGTCCCCACAGCACGGCGGCCAGCGCCACGGCCCAGGCGCCGAGGCCATGCACCGTCGCCGCCAGGCGGACAAGGGCGGCGGCGAACATCATCGCGCAGGCGAGTTTCATCGCGCCCGGCACGACGAGCGGGCGGCCGGTGTGGCGCAGGCCGACGCGCGTCATCAGGCCGAGCATCATCAGGCCGAGGCTGCCGACGGTGAAGGCGTGCAGCCAGGCCGCCTCCGGCACGAGGCCGGCCAGGTCCGCCGCCGCCTTGAGCAGGAAGGCGAAGATGAGCCAGGCGAAGCCGAGGTGCATGACGAAGACCAGCGGCACGTCGGGCAGGCGCCAGCCTTTCCAGCGCGCCGTGCGGGCGGCGTGCACCCCCGCGCAGGCCAGCGCCGCGAGGCCGGTCCACCGCGCGGGTGCGCCGGCGAGATCGAGCGCGGCAAGAACCAGCACGACGCCGACGGCCAGCATTTCCAGTTCGACGTTGAACGGCGCCTGGTCGCCGCGGCCTTTCTCGCGCAGGGCATTGCCGGTGAAGATCGACGTCAGCACGCCGCCCTTGAGCACATAGAGCACGATGATTGCGTAGATCGCGCCGCGCAGTCCCAGGCCGGCAAGGTCGGCGCGGGCGGCGAGGAGGCCGCAGTGATAAATCCCGTTCGTCGCAGCCAGCGCCAGCAGGATCGGCAGCAGCAGGAGATACAGCCGGTTGGCGGCGCGCGCGAGCTGCGGCGCGACCATCAGGCAGGCGGCGGGAAAGAGCAGCAGGTCGACGGCGGCCGGCAGCGGCGCCGGCAGCCAGGGCGCCGCCCAGAAGGCGGCGCGGCCGGCCAGCCAGAGCGCGACCAGCAGGGCGAGGCGACCGCCGTCGATTTCTTCGGTGCCGGCCCAGCCCGGCAGGGCGGTGAGCACGATGCCGGTGATGATGGCGGCGGCGAAGCCGAAGAGCATCTCGTGGCCGTGCCACAGGCGCAGCGGCATCCCGGCGGAGGGCAGCGTCCAGTGGCCGAGATAGGCGCCGAGCCAGGCCGCGGTCAGCAGGGCCGCGTAGAGCGTGCCGAGGAGGTAGAAGGGACGGAAGGCGCTGGACAGCAGGGGAGGCGGCATGCCGCATTCTAGCGCGGGCGTGCGGCGCGGAAAATTGTAACGATTGATTTCGGGAGCGCCCGGGAAGCGGCCGACAGGCTATATTGAAAGTGTGCAGGGACGGGGCCGCTGCGGCCCGAGAGGAACGGGATATGGCATCGAGGAAATGGGTTCTCTGGCTGGCGCTGCTGGGCACGGCATTCTCCGGCGCGGCGTTCGCGCATGGCTATGGCCATGGCTACTACAACCGGCCGCGGGTCGGCGTCGGCATCTACATGGGGGTGCCCTTCGGCTACCCCTGGTATGCGCCGCCGCCGTATTATTACTACACGCCGCCGGCGGTGATCGTCAGGCCGGCCGAGCCGCAGGTCTACATCGAGCGGGCGGCGCCGCAGACGAACCTGCAATCCCAGCCGGTGTGGTACTACTGCGGCAATCCGCAGGGTTACTATCCCTACGTCAGGGAATGCCCGGGCGGCTGGATGCACGTCGTGCCGTCGCCGCCGCCGAATTGAGCGAGGATCACGTCATGCGAATCGACAAGCGTTTCCTGCTGCTTGCCCTGCCGCTCGCGCTGGCCGGCTGCGTCTCTGTGCCGAGCGGACCGGGCGTGATGGTGCTGCCCGGCTCGGGCATGAGTTTCGAGCAGTTCCGCCAGGACGACGCGCTGTGCCGCCAATACGCGGCCGAGCAGACCGGCCAGACGGCCGAGGGTGCCGCGGACAGTTCCGGCGTGCGCAGCGCGGCGGTGGGCACGGTGGTCGGTGCGGTCGCCGGCGCCGTCATCGGCGGCCGGCACGGCGCCGGAGTGGGCGCGGGCACGGGCCTGGTGGTCGGCAGCGCGGCGGGCGCCAATACGGCCCAGATGTCCGGCCATGAAGCACAGCGGCGCTACGACAACGCCTTCGTGCAGTGCATGTACGCCCAGGGGCATCGCGTGCCCGTGCCGGGCTACTACTCGTCGGAACGCCAGCGGGCCGCGCCCGCGCCGGCCGCGCCGCCCGCCGGGCCGCAGTATCCGCCGCCGCCGCCGGGCCCGCGCTAGGACGAGCCGTCATCCCCGCGGAAGCGGGGATCCACAAGCTCCACAAGTTCCGGGTTGTCCATGGATTCCCGCCTGCGCGGGAATGACGGGTTACGCGGCGACGGCGGTCGCGGCGTGCTGCGGGGACTGACTGTAGCGTGCCATCAATTCGGCCTGCTTCGCCCGCGCCGCGGCGGCGTTGCGCAGCTTGATCGGGCCGTAGCCGCGGATGGCCTCGGGCAGGCGGGCGATCTCGGCGGCGCTCGCCAGGTTGTCGGCGCGGAGACCTGACAGCAACGTCTCCGCCGTCCTCTCGTATTCGCCGATCAGTTCCCGCTCGAGGCGGCGCTCCGCACTGTAGCCGAACGGATCGAAGGCGGTGCCGCGCAGGAACTTCAGCTTTGCCAGCATCTTCATCGCCCGGCGCATCCAGCCGCCGTAGGCGTATTTCTTCGGCATGCCGGTGTTCGGGTCGGTGCGGCTGATGAGCGGGATGGCGAGGTGGAAGCGCAGCCGGGTGTCGCCCTCGAAGGTGGATGCCAGCGTGCGCTCGAACTCGGGATCGCTGTAGAGGCGCGCCACTTCATATTCATCCTTGTAGGCGAGCAGCCTGAAGTGGTTGCGCGCGACCGCCTCGGACAGGGCCTCGCTGCCGGGCTGCACGGCCTGCTCGGCGGCGCGCACGCGCTCGACGAGCGCGGTGTAGCGCTGCGCGTAGGCGGCGTCCTGATAGTCAGTCAGCGCGGCACGGCGCCGCGCGACGATCTCGTCGAGATTCTGCGACAGGACGTGGGTCGGCAGCACCGGCTCGGCGGAGGCTGCAAGGCGCTCGATGGCCTGCGGGTCGTGGGCGGCGCGGCGGCCCCAGAGGAAGGCGGCCTTGTTGTCGTCCACGGCGACGCCGTTCAGTTCGATGGCGCGCGAAATCGCCTCGCCGGAAAGCGGCACGCGCCCCTTCTGCCAGGCGTAGCCGAGCATGAACATGTTGGTGGCGATGGAATTGCCCATCAGCAGCGTGGCGAGCCGGCTGGCGTCGAGGAGATCGGCCTGCCCCTCGCCGACGGCCTCGCGGATCTGGCCTTCCATGGCGGCGAGCGGGAAGGGATGGTCCGGGTTGCGCACGAAATCGCCGGTGATGGCCTGGCCGGTGTTGACGATGGCGCGCGTGCGGCCGACCTGCGTCTTGACCAGGGCATCGTTGCTGACGGCGACGACGATGTCGCAGCCGAGCAGGGTATCGGCCTCGCCGGTGGCGAGCCGCGGCGCATGGAGCTGCGCCTGCTGCGCGGCGATGCGCACGTGCGACATGACGGCGCCGCCCTTTTGCGCGAGGCCGGTCATGTCGAGCACCGTGACGCCCTTGCCTTCGAGGTGGGCAGCCATGCCGAGGAGCGCGCCGATGGTGACGATGCCGGTGCCACCGATGCCCGCGACGAGGATGCCGGCCGGCTGCTCCAGGCCCGGCAGCGCCGGCTCGGGCAAATCGGCGAACAGCTTGTCCGAGGCTTGCAGCGCCTTGCCGCGCCGCAATTGTCCGCCGTGGATGGTGAGGATGCTCGGGCAGAAGCCGGAGACGCAGGCGTAGTCCTTGTTGCAGGTGGACTGGTCGATGGCGCGCTTGCGGCCGAACTCGGTTTCCACCGGCACGACGGACAGGCAGTTCGACTTCGCGCTGCAATCGCCGCAGCCCTCGCACACCAGTTCGTTGATGAAGACACGCACCGCCGGGTCGGGATAGGTGCCGCGCTTGCGCCGGCGGCGCTTCTCGGCCGCGCAGGTCTGGTCGTACACCAGCACCGTGACGCCCGGGGTCTCGCGCAGTTCGCGCTGGGTGCGCTCCAACTCGTCGCGGTGGCGGACCTCGACGCCCGGGGCGAAGCCGGGGTTGTCGCCGTATTTTTCCGGATCGTCGGCCAGCACGACGATGCGCGCGATGCCTTCCGATTCGATCTGGCGCGTGATCTGCGGCACCGTCAGCGGGCCGTCCACCGGCTGGCCGCCGGTCATGGCGACGGCGTCGTTGTAGAGCAGCTTGTAGGTGATATTGACGTTGGCCGCGATGGCTGCGCGAATCGCCAGCAGGCCGGAGTGGTAGTAGGTGCCGTCGCCCATGTTGGCGAAGACGTGTTTCGTGCCGCTGTGCCCGGCCATGCCGAGCCAGGTGGCGCCTTCGCCGCCCATCTGGCTGATGGTGAGGGTGTTGCGCCCCATCGCCACCGCCATCAGGTGGCAGCCGACGCCGCCCAGCGCGCTGGAGCCGTCCGGCACGCGGGTCGACTGATTGTGCGGGCAGCCCGAGCAGAAATAGGGCATGCGCATCAGCGCGAGCTTGGGCTTGGACAGCGCCTGGTCCTTGGCCTCGAGAAAGGCCAGCCGCTCGCGGATGCGCCCGGAGGTGTGGAAGCGGCCGATGCGCGCGGCGATGGCGCGGGCGACGATGGCCGGGGTGAGCTCCGCCGTCGGCGGCAGCAGCCACTTGTTGTGCGGCGCCGGCCACTCGCCCGTCTCGTCGAACTTGCCGACGACGCGCGGGCGCACGTCTTCCCGCCAGTTGTAGAGCATCTCCTTCAGCTGGTACTCGATGATCTGGCGCTTTTCCTCGACGACGAGGATCTCCTCCAGCCCTTCGGCGAACTGGCGCACGCCGTCGGCCTCCAGCGGCCAGGGCATGCCGACCTTGTAGAGGCGCAGGCCGATGTCGGCGGCGACGCGCGCGTCGATGCCGAGGTCGTCGAGCGCCTGGCGCACGTCGAGGTACGCCTTGCCGCAGGCGATGATGCCCAGGCGCGGCCGCGGGCTGTCGTAGACCAGGTAGTTGAGGCGGTTGGCGCGGGCGTAGGCGAGGGCCGCATACACCTTGAACTCCTGCATGCGGTGTTCCTGCGCCAGTTGCGGGTCGGGCCAGCGGATGTTGACGCCGTCGGGCGGCAGCGTGAAGTCCTCCGGCAGGCGGATGGCGACGCGGGCCGGATCGACTTCGACGGTGGCCGAGCTCTCGACGGTGTCGGACGTGGTCTTCATCGCCACCCAGCAGCCGGAATAGCGCGACATGGCCCAGCCGTGCAGGCCGAGGTCGAGGTATTCCTGCAGGCCGGCCGGCGCCAGCACCGGGATGCCGCAGGCGGAGAACATGTGCTCGCTCTGGTGCGCCACCGCGGAGGAGCGCGCCGAGTGGTCGTCGCCGGCGATCAGCAGCACGCCGCCGTGCTTCGCCGTGCCGGCGTGGTTGGCGTGCTTGAAGACGTCGCCGCAGCGGTCGACGCCCGGCCCCTTGCCGTACCACATGGCGAAGATGCCGTCGACCTGCGGGTCGGGAAACAGGTGCAGCTGCTGCGTGCCCCAGATGGCGGTGGCGGCGAGGTCTTCGTTCACCCCCGGCTGGAACCTGATGTTGTGTTCGGCGAGGAAGCGTTGCGCGTCGTGCAGCGCGGTGTCGAGGCCGCCGAGCGGCGAGCCGCGGTAGCCGGAGACGTAGCCGGCGGTGTTCAGCCCGGCGGCCCGGTCGCGCGCGTGCTGCAGCATGGGCAGGCGCGCCAGGGCCTGCACGCCGGTGAGAAACACCCGGCCGTGGTCGAGCCGGTACTTGTCCTCCAGCGAGACATTCGCAAGCATTGCCATCCTCCTTGTGGTACTCCCCTCTCCCGCAGTCGGGAGAGGGGAGAAACGGCATCAGTCCTTCACCATCACGAACTTGCCGTCCCTGACCGTCATGAGAACCCGGCCGCGCTGATCGAAGCCGGAGTGGTCCTGCGGCGTCATGGTGACCACGCCCTGCGTGACGATCAGCTCCCTGGCGGCTTCCAGCGCGTCGCGCAGGGCGGCGCGGAATTCCGGCGTGCCCGGCTTGGCCTTCTTGCCGGCTTCGGGGATGGCGTGCAGCAGCATCAGGCCCGCGTCGTAGGTGCCGGCGGCGAAGATCGGCGGGCGCGCGCCGAACTGCTTTTCGTAGGCGGCGACGAACTCAACCGTCGTTTTCTTGCTGGGGAAGCTGTCGGGAATCTCGTCCGGCACGACCAGCAGCGGGCCGACGATCAGGGCGCCTTCCACTTTCTTGCCGCCGATCTTGATGAAGGCCGGCGAGGCTGCCCCATGCGTCTGGTAGATGGTGCCCTTGAAGCCGGCATCGGCCAGTTGCGTATGCGGCAGCGCGGCGTCCGCGGCGACGCCGGCGATGAAGATCACTTCCGGCTTGGCGCCGATCAGCTTCATCACCTGGCCGGTGACGCTGGTGTCGGCCTGGTTGTAGCGTTCGTTGGCGACGATCTTGATGCCGGCCTTCTCGGCCATCGGCGCGAAGGTCTTGTACCAGTTCTCGCCGTAGGGATCGTTGCGACCGATGAAGCCGACGGTCTTGACGCCGCGCTTGGTCATGGCGGCGATGATGCCCTCGCTGATGACGCTGTCGTTGGGATGGGTCTTGAACGCCCAGCGCTTCTTGTCGTCCATCGGCAGCACGACGGCCGAGGTGCCGACCGGCGCCAGCATCGGGGTCTGCGCCTCGGACATGGCCTGCAGCACGCCCATGGCGTTGGGCGAACCGGACGGGCCGATGAGCGCGTCGATCTTGTGCTCGCCCATCAGCTTCTTGGCCAGTTGCACGCTTTGCGTCGGATCGCTGGCGTCGTCGTAGACGACGTATTCGATGTCGAGGCCGCCCGCCTTCTTCGGCAGCATCGCCACCGAATTCTTCTGCGGGATGCCGATGAAGGCCGTGGTGCCGGTGGCCGAAGCGATGACGCCGATCTTGACCTGGGCCTGGACCGCGAACGATGCGGCCAGTGCCAGGGCGGACAGGATGCCCGTGATTGCTCTTGTCTTCATTCTGCTCCTCCTTTGGTGTGGAAACGGAATACGGATGCTGCGACAACCCCTACATGTTAAACCTCATGCCGTCCTGGTGAAATCCGGCTTGCGGCCTTCCTGGAAGGCGCCGATGCCCTCGCGTGCGGCTGCGGTGAGCGCGCTCGCACCGAAGGCGCGGTAGCCGATCTCCAGCGCCGCGTCGAGCGTGCCGGCCGCGGCGGCGTCGCGCACGGCGTTTTCCAGGATGCCGAGGATTTCCCGCGACAGCGGCTGGCCGCCGGCGGCGGTCGCCTCGATCTTTTCCAGCGGCGCAAGCCGGATCGCCCCTTGGGCGATGCCGGAGGGCTTGCCGGCCAGCGCCTGCACGCGCGACACCGCGGCGGCGATCAGGCCGGGCAGGTCGTCGGCCAGCGCGTCGACCACGCCCAGCGCATGGGCCTGGGGAGCCTTGAGCTTTTCGGCGCGGCGCAGCATGCCGTGGAAGGTCTCGGCGGCCTGCGGCCAGCGGCGGTAGGGCACGACCATGGCGCCGATGCCCGGCACGATGCCGAGGGTGATTTCCGGCAGCTGCATCCAGGCATCCTTCAGCGCGACGATGCCGTGGCAGCGCATGGCGAGTTCCAGCCCGCCGCCCAGCGCCATGCCGTTCAGCGCGGCGACCACCGGCTTGCGCATGGCGTCGAGGTGCACCAGCAGGCGCGAGCAGTCGCGCGCGTACTGCGTGGCGGCCGCGGCGTCGCCG
>JBDHRL010000100.1:0-9236 GCA_039807535.1 Rhodocyclaceae bacterium | reverse complement strand
GCCTCCTTCCTGCACCTCACGCCGGTGATCGCCGTGGTGACCAACATCGACGCCGACCACATGGAGACCTACGGCCAGGACTTTGGCCGGCTCAGGCAGGCCTTCATCGACTTTCTGCAGCACCTGCCGTTCTACGGCGCGGCGATCCTCTGCGAGGACGACCGCAACCTGCGCGAGATCATGCCCGCCGTCTCCAAGCCGATCGTGCGCTACGGCCTGGCCGAGACGGCGCACATCCGCGCCGTGGACATCCGCCACGAGGGCGCGCAGATGAAGTTCTCGGTGCTGCGGCCGGGCTCCGCGCCGAAGCTCGACATCGTGCTCAACCTGCCGGGCGTGCACAACGTGCAGAACGCCCTGGCGGCGATCGCCGTCGCCGACGAGGTCGGCGTGCCGGATGCGGCCGTCGTCAAGGCGCTGGCCGAATTCAAGGGCGTCGGCCGGCGCTTCCAGCGCTATGGCGAAGTGGCGCTGCCCGGCGGCGGCCGCTTCACCCTGATCGACGACTACGGCCACCATCCGGCGGAAATGGCGGCGACGCTGGCCGCCGCGCGCGGCGCCTTTCCGGGGCGGCGCCTGGTGCTGGCCTTCCAGCCGCACCGCTACACGCGCACGCGTGACTGCTTCGAGGATTTCGTCAGGGTGCTCACCGGCGTGGATCGGCTGCTGCTGGCCGAGGTATACCCGGCCGGCGAGGCGCCGATCGTCGCCGCCGACGGCCGCGCGCTGGTGCGGGCGGTTCGCGTCACCGGCGCGCTGGAGCCGGTCTTCGTCGAGGACATCGGCGAGATGCCGCAGCAGATCCTCAACGTGGCGCGCGACGGCGACGTGGTGCTCACGATGGGTGCCGGATCGATCGGCGGGGTGCCGGGGAAATTGGCGCATGGACATGTCTGAACTGAAGCGACTGGAGGGCGGCCTGCGCGGCGAACTGCGGTTCAACGAGCCGATGGCGCGGCACGTCACCTGGCGCGCCGGCGGCGCGGCGGCGCGCGCTTACGTGCCGGCCGACCTCGACGATCTCGCCGCCTTCCTGCGCGGCACCCGCATCGACGAGCCGCTGCTCTATGTCGGGCTGGGCAGCAACCTGCTGGTGCGCGACGGCGGCTTCCATGGCACGGTGGTGTTCCTCCACGCCGTGCTGGGGAGACTGACTTTGTCCGCGGACGGTTGCGTGTACGCCGAGGCCGGCGTCGCCGGCCCGAAGCTGGCGCGCTTCGCCGCCAACCACGGCCTGGCCGGCGCGGAGTTCCTTGCCGGCATCCCCGGTACGGTCGGCGGCGCGCTGGCCATGAATGCCGGCTGCTATGGCGGCGAGACCTGGGGCATCGTCGAGCGCGTGCTGATGCTCGATCGCTGCGGCCATCTGCATGAGCGCACCGCCGGGGACTTCGAGATCGGCTACCGCCATGTCGGCCTGCGCAGGACGAGCGACGAACTGTTCGCCGCCGCCTGGTTCCGCCTGTCGCCGGGCGACGGCGCGGCTTCCCGCGCGCGCATCCGCGAGCTGCTGGAGAAGCGCATCGCCAGCCAGCCCCTCGCGCTGCCGAACGCCGGCTCGGTCTTCCGCAACCCGCCGGACGACCACGCCGCGCGGCTGATCGAGGCGGCCGGGCTGAAGGGCCTGGCGGTGGGCGGCGCGCGCGTGTCGGAGAAGCACGCCAATTTCATCGTCAACGCCGAGCGGCGCGCCACGGCGGCGGACATCGAGACGCTGATCGAACGGGTGCAGGCGGCGGTACGCGAGCGCTTCGGCATCGCGCTGGTGCGGGAAGTGCGGATCGTCGGAGAGAAGACGTGAACATGCAATTCGGAAAAGTGGCGGTGCTGCTGGGCGGGTCTTCCGCCGAGCGCGAAATCTCGCTGCTGTCGGGCCGGGCGGTGCTGGCGGCGCTGCAAAAACGCGGCGTCGATGCGCACGCCTTCGATCCGGCCGAACGGCCGGTTTGGGAGCTGAAGGGCGACGGGTTCGCGCGCGCCTTCATCGCCCTGCACGGCCGCGGCGGCGAGGACGGCACGCTGCAGGGCGCGCTCGAGCTGATGGGCATTCCCTACACCGGCAGCGGCGTGATGGCCTCGGCGCTCTCCATGGACAAGTGGCGCACCAAGATGGTCTGGCACGCCAGCCGGCTGCCGACGCCGGCCTGGCACATCCTGAAGGCGGACACCGACTGGAATGCCGTCGCCGGCGAACTCGGCCTGCCGATTTTCGTCAAGCCGGCGCGCGAAGGTTCCAGCGTCGGCGCCACGAAAGTGACGCGCGCGGCGGACCTGCGCGCAGCGTACGAGGCGGCCGTCAAGCACGACCCGCTGGTGATCGCCGAGCAGTTCGTCGCCGGCGAGGAGCTCACCGCCGCCTTCCTCGGCAGCCAGGCCCTGCCGCTGGTGCGCATCGTCGCGCCGGGCGGCAACTACGACTGGCAGAACAAGTATTTCAGCGACGAGACGCAGTATTTCTGCCCGAGCGGCCTGCCGGACTCGGCCGAGGAGACGATCCGGGATCTGGTGCTCGAGGCGGCACGCCTGCTCGATTGCCGCGGCTGGGGGCGCGCCGACCTGATCCTCGATGCCCAGGGCAAGCCCTGGCTGCTGGAGATGAACACCTCGCCGGGCATGACCGGACACTCGCTGGTGCCGATGGCGGCGCGCGCCGTCGGCATCGATTTCGAGACGCTCTGCGTGAAGATCCTGGAGCAGGCGACGCTTGGCTAAGGCAAAGAGAAAAACCCATGACAACGCCGGATTCTGGGACAGGCCGCAACTGATGAACCTGATCGCCGACCTGCTGTTCTTCGCCGCCGCGCTGGCGCTCGCCTATGCCGCCACGCTGGCCGTCGTGCGCCTGCCGTTCTTCCCGCTGCGGGCGCTGACCCTTGCCGGCCCGCTGCGGGAAGTGACGCCGGCCCAGGTGGAATACGCCGCGGCGAATGCGGTGGCCGGAAACTTCTTCACCGTGAATCCCGATGCGGTGCGCGCCGCCTTCGAGAAGCTGCCCTGGGTGCGCAAGGCCGAAGTGCGCCGGCGCTGGCCGGACGGCCTCGAACTCGCCATCGAGGAACATGTCGCCGCGGCGCGCTGGAAACAGGCCGGGGGGGCAGACGCACGGCTGGTCAACGGCGAGGGCGAGGTGTTCGCCGCCGCCAGCGATGCCGAGCTGCCGCTGCTGATCGGGCCGGAGGGCTCGGCGCCGGAAGTGCTGGCGCGCTATCGCGAGCTGCTGCCGCTGCTCGAACCGATCGGCCGCGAACCGCGCAGCCTGATCCTCAGCCCGCGCCAGGCCTGGCAGGCCAGGCTCGACGACGGCGTGCTGCTGGATCTCGGGCGCGACCAGGCCAAATCGCGCATCAACGAGCGTTTGCAGCGCTTCACGGCCGTCTACGGGCAGGCGACGGAGCGCCTGAAGGCGCGCGCCGACGCCATCGATTTGCGCTATCCGAACGGCTTCGCCATGCGGCTGGCCCGGGCAGGGGAAGGGAAGAAATGAGCAAGGAAGTGAAGAACCTGATCGTCGGCCTCGACATCGGCACCTCGAAGATCGTCGCCATCGTCGCGGAACTCACGCCGGAAGGGCGGCTGGAAATCCTCGGCCTGGGCACGCACCAGGAATCGCGCGGCCTGAAGAAGGGCGTGGTGGTCAACATCGAGGCGACGGTGGGCGCCATCTCGCGGGTCATCCAGGAAGTCGAGCTGATGGCCGACTGCAAGGTGAAGGAGGTCTACACCGGCATCGCCGGCAGCCACATCAGGAGCTTCAACTCGAACGGCATGGTGGCGATCAAGGACAAGGAAGTCACGCCGATGGACGTCGAGCGCGTCATCGAGACGGCGCGCGCCATGCCGATCCCTTCCGACCTGCAGATCCTGCACATCCTGACGCAGGAGTTCATCGTGGACGGCCAGGACGGCGTGCGCGAGCCGATCGGCATGAGCGGCGTGCGGCTGGAAGTGACGACGCACATCGTCACCGGCGCCGTGTCGGCGGCGCAGAACATCGTCAAGTGCGTGCGCCGCTGCGGGCTGGAGGTGATCGACCTGGTGCTGCAGCCGCTCGCCTCCAGCTATGCCGTGCTGACCGAGGACGAAAAGGAGCTGGGCGTCTGCCTGGTCGACATCGGCGGCGGCACCACCGACATCGCGGTGTTCACCCAGGGCGCCATCCGCCACACGGCGGTGATTCCGGTCGCCGGCGACCAGATCACCAGCGACATCGCGCACTACCTGCGCACGCCGACCACCGAGGCCGAGGAGATCAAGATCCGCCATGGCGTTGCCTTGCAACAACTGGCGACCGATGAAGTGTTCGAGGTGCCCGGCATCGGCGAGCGCGGCCCGAGCCCGCTCTCCAAGTCCGCCCTGGCCGACGTCATCGAGCCGCGCGTGACCGAGCTGTTCGAGCTGATCCATGCCGAATTGAGGCGCAGCGGCTACCAGGACCTGCTCTCCTCGGGAATCGTGCTCTCCGGCGGCAGCTCGGTGATGCTCGGCATGGTCGAGCTGGGCGAGGAAATCTTCCACATGCCGGTGCGGCTGGGCATCCCGAAGTACGCGGGCAGCCTGGCCGAGGTGGTGCAGCACCCGCGCTACGCCACCGCCATGGGCCTGCTGCTGGAGGGGATGGCACAGAAGAAGCGCGGCATCCAGGCGCACCGCACGCGCACCTTCAGGCAGGTGCTGGGCAACATGAAGTCGTGGTTCGAGAAGAATTTTTGAGGTCGTTTTTCATTTTGCAGTCGTTACTACAAGGAGGCGAGCATGTTTGAAATCATCGACAAGGAACCGAGCGGCACGGTCATCAAGGTGGTGGGCGTGGGGGGCGCCGGCGGCAATGCCGTCGACCACATGATTCGGGAAGGGGTGCAGGGCGTGGAGTTCATCTGCGCCAACACCGATTCCCAGGCGCTCAATCGCAGCGATGCGCACCGGAAGCTGCAGTTCGGGCCGGGGCTGGGCGCCGGCGGCAAGCCGGAGAAGGCGCGCGCCCTCGCCGATGTCGAGCGCGAGCGCATCGCCGACGCACTGCGCGGCGCCCACATGGCCTTCATCACCGCCGGCATGGGCGGCGGCACCGGCACCGGTGCGGCACCGGTCGTCGCCGAGGTGGCGCGCGAGCTGGGCATCCTCACCGTCGCGGTGGTGACCAAGCCCTTCGAGTTCGAGAACGCCAAGCGCATGAAGGTGGCCGAGGAAGGGCTGGCCGAGCTGTCGCGCCACGTCGACTCCCTCATCGTCATCCTCAACGAGCGCCTGACCGACGTGCTCGGCGAGGACATCAGCATGATCGCGGCCTTCAAGACGGCCGACAACGTGCTGAGGAACGCGGTGGGCGGCATCGCCGAGATCATCAACGTGCCGGGCCTGGTGAACGTCGACTTCGAGGACGTGCGCACGGTGATGGGCGTGATGGGCAAGGCCATGATGGGCTCGGCGGCGGCTTCCGGCATGGACCGCGCGCGGCTGGCCGCCGAGCAGGCCGTGGCCAGCCCGCTGCTCGAGGGCATCGAGCTCTCGGGCGCGCGCGGCGTTCTGGTGAACATCTCCGCCAACAGCGGTCTCGGCATGAAGGAGGTGCGCGAGGTGATGAACACCATCCGCGCCTATGCCGCCGAGGACGCCCACATCATCTTCGGCACGGTGTTCGACGACGCCATGGAGGACAACCTGCGCGTCACGGTGGTGGCGACGGGTCTCGGCGCCGCGGCGGCCCAGCAGTTCCGCCCGCGCATCGAAGTGGTGGCGCAGAAGACCGGAACCGACAATGCGCCGATCATCGAGACCATCAACTACGGCGAGCTGGAGGTGCCGGCAGTGATCCGCAGCGGCCGCCGCCACGCGACGGTGGAAGCGATGGCGGCCAGCGGCGTCGACAAGCTGGACATTCCGGCCTTCCTCCGCAAGCAGGCCGACTGATGGTATCGGCAGGTCGGCCTTCAGGCCGACTGCGGCGCCATTGCCGGGCTGAAGCCCGGCCTGCGCGGCGTGTCCGGCGTTGTCGCGAGCGCAGCAGGAAGACCGGCTATGGTAGACTTCGCCTCTTTGTCATAGCGCCGCCATCATGCTGCAGCAGCGCACGCTGAAATCGCTGATCCGCGCCACCGGTGTCGGGCTCCATTCGGGTGCCAAGGTCACCATGACCTTGCGCCCGGCGGCGCCCGACAGCGGCATCGTCTTCCGCCGCGTCGACCTCGACCCGCCGGCGGAACTGCGTGCCGACCCGTTCGCCGTCGGCGACACCCGCCTCGCCTCCTGCCTCGAGCGCGGCGATGTCAAGATCGCCACGGTGGAACATCTCATGTCGGCCCTCGCCGGTCTCGGCATCGACAATGCCTGGGTGGATGTCGATGCCGCCGAGATTCCCATCATGGACGGCAGCGCGGCGCCCTTCGTCTTCCTCATCCAGTCCGCCGGCATCGAGGAACAGAACGCCGCCAAGAAGTTCATCCGGGTGAAAAAGACGGTCCGCGTCGAGGAGGGCGACAAGTGGGCGGAGCTGGCGCCCTACGACGGCTTTCGCCTGGCCTTTTCCATCGTCTTCAGCCATCCCGTCTTCGACAAGTCGCAGCCGAGCGTGACGGTGGACTTTGCCGAGCACTCCTATGTGCGTGAGGTGGCGCGCGCGCGCACCTTCGGCTTCATGCAGGACGTCGAGGCCATGCGCTCCCAGGGGCTGGCGCTCGGCGGCAGCCTGGAGAACGCCATCGTGATGGACGAGTACCGCGTGCTCAATGCCGACGGCCTGCGCTACGGCGACGAATTCGTCAAGCACAAGGTGCTGGATGCGGTGGGTGACCTCTATCTGCTCGGCCATCCCCTGCTCGGCGCCTTCTCCGCGCACAAGTCCGGACATGCCCTCAACAACAAGCTGCTGCGCGCGCTGCTGGCCGACCGGACGGCCTGGGAGATGGCGAGCTTCGAGCGCATCGAGGACGCGCCCGTATCCGTCGCGCGGCTGTTCGCCCTGCCGGCCTGAGGGCCTGCCATGCTGCTGCTCCGGATCGTCGGCGTGCTGGTGGCGATCACCATCGGCGCCGGCATCGTTGCCTTCCTGATGACCGGAGACCGGCACTATCTGCGCCTGTCCTGGCGGGTGACCCGGTACGCCGCCCTTTTCGTCCTCCTGGTGCTGGCGCTGATGTTCCTCGAGCGGGTGATCGTCCTGTAGCAGGCCCTAGCGGCTGTGCCTGACCAGCCGCTCCAGCGAATCCTTCAGCGGGGATCCCTCCGGCAAGGACGCCGCCAGACGGCCCAGATCGGCCTTGGCCGACAGCCCGACCGGGGCACGGGAAACAGGCCTGTAATGCTGCGCCGCAACATGGGCTGGTTGCACTTTGACCTGTATTTCGGTAATCTCGGCCCCCTCTGAAGAAAACGCATCGATCAGGCTTGGCAGCATCTGCCTCAGCTTGGCGGCGACCGCACCGGAATCGGTGTGGATAACGACCTTCCCCAGCTTGAAATTGGCCACGCGGCTCGACGCGGCCAGATGCGAAGGCGCAGCTTGCCCGAAGATGCGCTGCAGTTTGACCAGCCGCCCGGCATGCGCGGAAAGACGCGCCAAGGCGCCGGCGGAGTTCAGGTAAGCGTCGAGTGCGCGCGCTGCCATAACGTGGAATTGAAGGAGGGACGACGTGCATATTATTCTCGTCTCCGACCGGCTGGCAACTGCCAGGACCATCACGATCACCCTGCGCCATCTGGCGCTCGCCGCCGCTGGCCTCGTGCTGGCGGTACTCGTCCTGTCCTCGCTGTTTTCCTATGTCACCGTCCGCCATGCGGCCGAGGTGCGCCTGCCCTTCCTGCAGAGCCTGCTGATCAGCGTGCGCGAGCAGGAAACCCAGAAGGCCCGGGATTTCATGCGGGAGAACCTCAACGCCATGGCCGTCCGCCTCGGCCAGTTGCAGGCCCAACTGATGCGCCTCGACACCCTCGGCGAGCGGCTCGGCCAGCTCTCCGGCATCAAGGCGCCGGAAGCCGGACCGCCGGACAAGTCGGCGGACAAATCGGCCCAGGGCGGCCCCCTCATCGTGCCGACGAAGCCTCTGACGGCCGCGGATCTGCAGCGCCAGCTCGACCAGCTCTCGCAACAGCTGGAATCGAAGAGCGACTACCTCGGCCTGATCGAGTCGGAACTGATGGACGAGCGGGTGAAGAGGAATCAACTGCCGACGGCCCTGCCGGTCGAGGCGAAGTGGAATACCTCCAGCTACGGCTGGCGCATCGATCCTTTCACCGGCGAGCAGGCCTTGCACGAAGGCGTCGACTTCGCCGCCGAACCCGGCACGCCGATCCGCGCCGCCGCCGCCGGCATCGTCGTCGCCGCCGAGCGCCATCCGGTGTACGGCAACATGATCGAGATCGACCACGGCAACGACCTCATCACGCGCTACGCCCATGCCTCCCGGCTGCTGGTCAAGGAGGGCGCCCTGGTCAAGCGCGGACAGAAGGTGGCCGAAGTCGGCACGACCGGGCGCTCCACCGGGCCGCATCTGCATTTCGAGGTGCGTTTCAAGGGCGTCGCGCAGAACCCCAACCGCTTCCTGCAGAACGCCCAGCAGCAGAAGCTGGCGTTCGCCAAACGCAAATAGCGCGCATGGCCTGTCGTGCCGCCCGGGCCGGGGCGGCATGGTAAAATTCGTCCTTTTTCTGGCGCCTGTCAGCGTTTTTGCATGATTCCCGGCCTCATCAAGAAGATATTCGGCAGCCGCAACGACCGGCTGATCCGCCAGTACGGACTCAAGGTGCGCGCCATCAATGCGCTCGAACCGGCCATCGGCGCGCTCTCCGACGAGCAGCTGCGCGGGAAGACCGGCGAGCTTCGCCAGAAGCTGCTGTCTGGCGACGCCACGCTCGACGATCTCCTGCCGGAAGCCTTTGCCGTGGTGCGCGAGGCCGGCAAGCGCGCCCTCGGCATGCGCCACTTCGACGTCCAGCTGATCGGCGGCATGGTGCTGCACGACGGCAGGATCGCCGAGATGCGCACCGGCGAGGGCAAGACCCTGGTCGCCACCCTGCCGGCCTATCTCAACGCCCTGTCCGGAAAGGGCGTGCACGTCGTCACGGTGAACGACTACCTGGCCTCGCGCGACGCCGAATGGATGGGCAGGCTCTACCGCTTCCTCGGCATGACGGTCGGCGTCAACCTCTCGCAGATGCCGCACGAGGAGAAGCAGGCCGCCTACGCCGCCGACATCACCTACGGCACCAACAACGAGTTCGGCTTCGACTACCTGCGCGACAAC
>JBDHRL010000099.1:0-9296 GCA_039807535.1 Rhodocyclaceae bacterium | reverse complement strand
TCGCGCGAGCTGTGCGGCGGTACCCACGTCGCCCGCAGCGGCGACATCGGCTTCTTCAAGATCCTCTCCGAAGGCGGCGTCGCCGCCGGCATCCGCCGCGTCGAGGCCGTCACCGGCGAGGGCGCGCTGGAAGTCGTGCAGCAGCAGGAGCGCGAACTGGCCGAAGTGGCCGCCGCCGTCAAGGCGCAGCCGCAGGAGATTGCCGCCCGCGTCGGCCAGGTGCTCGACCACGTTAAGGCGCTGGAGAAGGAGCTGGCGCGCCTGAAGTCGAAGGCGGCGGCCAGCCAGGGCGACGACCTGGCCGGTCAGGCCGCGGAGGTCAAAGGCCGAGATGGGCAGGTAATAAGGGTGCTCGCCGCCGCGCTCGAAGGCGCCGACGCCAAGGCGTTGCGCGAGACGCTCGACAAGTTGAAGGACAAGCTCAAGTCCTGCGTCGTCGTCCTCGGCGCCGCCGCCGACGGCAAGGCTTCGCTCATCGCCGGCGTCAGCAGCGATCTCACCGCCAGGGTGAAGGCCGGCGAGCTGGTCAATTTCGTCGCGCAGCAGGTTGGCGGCAAGGGCGGCGGCCGGCCCGACATGGCGCAGGCCGGCGGCACGCAGCCCGAGCATCTCGCCGCGGCGCTGGCCTCGGTGCAGGACTGGGTCGCCGGCAAGCTCTGAGCGTCCGGCTCCGATGCGCTTCTGCCCGCGCTGCGCCGCGCCGCTCGCCGAAAGCAGCCTCGCCGGGCGCACGCGCCTGGCCTGCCCCGATGCCGCCTGCGGCTTCGTCTTCTGGGACAATCCGCTGCCGGTGCTGGCCGGCCTGGTCGAGCGCGACGGCATGGTGGTGCTGGCGCGCAACCACGCCTGGCCGGAGAAGATGTTCGGCCTCGTCACCGGTTTCATGGAGCGCGACGAGACGCCGGAGGAGGGCGTGGCGCGCGAGGTGAAGGAGGAACTCGGCCTCGACACGCTCTCCGCCACCCTGATCGGCCTCTATCCCTTCCAGCGCAAGAACGAGATCATCCTCGCCTACCACGTCGTGGCGTCGGGCGAGATCGTCCTCAACGAGGAACTGGCCGAGTTCCGCCTGATCACGCCGGAGAAGCTGCGCCCCTGGGATTTCGGCACCGGCCTGGCGATCCGCGACTGGCTGGCGCGGAAGGACGCATGATTTCCGATCCGCAGCGCTTCGCGGCCACGCTCGCCGCCTTCGATGCCGCCAACGCCGGGGACCCCAACCGCGATGAAGGGCAGCCCAAGGAGCTGCTCTACGCGCGGCGCATGAGCGCCATGCTCGAACGCTTCGCGCCGGAGGCCTCCGAGTCCGTGCGGCTTGCCGTGCGCGCCCAGCACATCCGGCGCTGGGAGACGCCGCGCGCGAGCTATCCGGAGGACCGCCAGGGCTACCTGCAATGGCGCAGCAGCCTCTATGCCTTCCACGCCGAGACGGCCGGCCGCATCCTGGCGGAGAACGGCTACGACGCGGAAACCATCGGCCGGGTGAAGGCCGCCGTCGGCAAGAAGGGCCTCAAATCGAACGCCGAGACGCAGCTGCTGGAGGACGTCACCGACCTCGTCTTCCTCGAGCACTACCTCGCCGGTTTTTTCGCCCGGCATCCCGACTACGACGAGGCGAAGTGGATCGACATCCTGCGCAAGACCTGGCGGAAGATGTCGCCGGCGGCACGCGCCTTCGTCCTCGCCGGAAAAGTCAGTCTCCCCGAGACGGCGACGCCGCTGATCCTGAAGGCCGTCAGCTAGCCGCCGGGCGGCGCAAGCCACAGCAGGGAGCGCAGCGAACGTCCGTCACCCCCTTCCCCGGGAAGAGGGGGAAGGTTCATGATGCCTGGCCGATGTTGTTGGCCCAGGCGAGCGCCTGGGCGAGGATGGCGTTGACGCGTTCGTTGTCGAGTCCGGGCAGTTCCGCCATCAGCGCAAAGCAGGCATCCATGTCGCCTTCCTCCTGTTTTTCGGCCAGGAGAAGCATCCTGCCCAGCACGCCGGCGCGATTCTCCAGCGCCGCGCGCACGTCCGGCGCGACGTTGAGCGTGGCGATGATCTCGCCGATCGGTACGTGCAGCAGCGCCGGCATCAGCGACATGATGCCCGTCATGAAGGCACGGTCCTCGAAGTCGCGGCTGGTGCCCATCATGTCGCCGGCGACCAGTTCCAGGAAGCGGCCGCGCGTGGCGGCCACCTGCAGCAGCGGATTGGCGCCGCCGCCGGCGGGGTTGGTGAAGAGCAGCAATTGCAACCAGCGCTGCAGCTGGCGGCGGCCCAGCACGGTGATGGCGTGGCGCAGCGAAGTGATCTTCTGGCGCAGGCCGGCGGCGGCCGAGTTGGTCAGGCGCATCAGGTTCAGCGACAGCCCCGGTTCCTGCTTGAAGATGTCTTCGATCAGCGGCGTGTCGGCGTCGTCGAGGATGAGGCCGAGCAGGCGGATCAGGGCCAGCTCGGAATGCGACAGCTTCTTGCCGGCGATGATGGTCGGCTTGGCGAAGTAGTAGCCCTGGAACAACTCGAAGCCGAGGTCGCGGCACACCCTGACCTGCGCCTCGTCGTCCACCTTCTCGGCAAGCAATTTCACTTTCCAGGGACGCAGCGCCCTGACGGTTCTTTCCAGGGCGCCGGCCTCCATGCCCATCAGGTCCACCTTGACGATGTCGGCCAGATCGAGGAGCGGCTTGTGCTTTTCCTCGAAGGTGATGAAATCGTCCAGCGCCAGGGTGAACCCCTTGTCCTTCAGTTCGCGGCAGCGCCTGACCACTTCCGGGGTGATGTCGACGGTTTCCAGCACTTCGAGCACGAACTTTTCTTTCGGCAGCAGCTCCAGGGCATCGCTCGCCAGCATGCGCGCGTCGAGATTGACGAAGCCGAGATAGGGACCGAGCGCCGCCTCCAGGCCGAGTTCGGAAAACACGTGGCTGAGGACCGTGGCGGTGGCGGCGAGATCGTCGGTGACCTCGGCGCTGTTCTGCGTGCCGCGGCGGAACAGCAGCTCGTAGGCGTAGAGTTGCCGCTCGCGGTCGAGGATCGGCTGGCGGCCGATGAAGATTTCCTGGGCGGACATTCCCTCTATAACGGCCCGCCAAGCCGAAGCTTTAGAAGGCCTGCAGCAGGTCGGGCCTGGCCTGGCGCAATACCCGGCGGAAATCGGCCTGGATGCGGGCGAGTGCCGCGGCATCGTCGGCCTCGAAGCGCAGCACCAGCACCGGCGTGGTGTTGGAGGCGCGCATCAGGCCGAATCCATCCGGATACTCGACGCGCAGGCCGTCGAGGGTGATGATCTCCTGCGCTCCCTCGAAGCGTGCGGTCTTCTGCAGGTCGGCGATGAGGGCGTGCGGCTCGCCCTCGCGCATTTTCAGGTTGAGCTCCGGCGTCGACACGGCGTTGGGCAGGTGCTTGAGCGGCCAGTTGGCGTCCTTCCAGCGCGAGACGATCTCCAGCAGGCGGGCGCCGGCGTAGAGGCCGTCGTCGAAGCCGTACCAGCGCTCCTTGAAGAAGGTGTGGCCGCTCATCTCGCCGGCGAGCGGGGCGCCGGTCTCCTTCAGCTTGGCCTTGATGAGGGCGTGGCCGGTCATCCACATCACGGGCTTGCCGCCCTGATGGCGGATGGATCTGGCCAGGTTGCGCGAGCACTTCACGTCGTAGAGGATCTGCGCGCCCGGATTGCGCGCCAGCACGTCGGCGGCGAAGAGCATCAGCTGGCGGTCGGGATAGATGACCTCGCCGTCCTTGGTCACCACGCCGAGGCGGTCGCCGTCCCCGTCGAAGGCGATGCCGAGTTCCGCATCGGTCTCCTTGAGGGCACGGATGACATCCTTCAGGTTGTCCGGCTTCGACGGGTCGGGATGGTGGTTGGGAAAGGTGCCGTCGACGTCGCAGTAGAGCTCGACCAGCTCGCAGCCCATGCGGCGGAACAGTTCGGGCGCAACCGCGCCGGCGACGCCGTTGCCGCAATCGACGACGATCTTCATTTTCCGCGCCAGCTTCACGTCGGAGACGATGCGATCGAGGTAGTCCTTGCGTACGTCGACCTGGCGGACCTTGCCGCTGCCCGTGGCCAGCCGGCCCTCGACGAGGCGCGTGCGCAGCGCCGTGATGGCCGTGCTGTGCAGGGTGTCGCCGGCGAGCATGATCTTGAAGCCGTTGTAGTCGGGCGGGTTGTGGCTGCCCGTGACCATCACCGCGCTGCCGGTCTTCAGGTGGTGCGCGGCGAAGTAGCCGAGCGGGGTGGGCACCATGCCGATGTCCACGACGTCGACGCCGCTGGCGCAGAGGCCTTCCATCAGGGCGCGCGAGAGTTCCGGGCCGGACAGCCGGCCGTCGCGGCCGACGACGACGGCCTTCACCTTGCGCTCGCGTGCCTCGGAGCCGATGGCGCGTCCGATGGCGTAGACGGCGTCGCGCGTCAGCGTCCTGCCGACGATGCCGCGGATGTCGTAGGCCTTGAAGATCTCGGGAGCGGGAATGTGCATGGCGGGACCTCCGTGATGTGTCGCCATTATCCCATTATCCGGCGCCGTCGAAGAAGGCCAGCAGGCGTCGCGGCAGCCAGCCGGGGCGGCCAGGGAAGGGGCCGTCGGCGAAACCGGCGTGGCCGCCGCCGGCAGGGAACTCGAGCGTGACCGCGGCAGACACTTCCCGTGCCGTCGGCAGCGCCTGATGCGGCAGGAAGGGGTCGTTCCGGGCGTTCAGCACCAGCGCCGGCAGGCGGACGCCGCCGAGCCAGGGCTTGGCGGCGGCGCGGCGCCAGTAGTCGCCGGCGTCGCGGAAGCCGTGCAGCGGCGCCGTGACGGCATCGTCGAATTCGTAAAGGTTGCGTGCCGCGCGCATGCGCGCCTCGTCGAAGAGGCCGGGAAAGCGCGCCAGCTTGGCGCCGGCGCTGACCTTCAGCGTTGCCAGGAAATGCTTCGCATACACGAGGCTGAAACCCGCCTGCAGGGCGCGGCCTGCGGCGGCGAGGTCGAGCGGTGCGCTGACGCCGGCGAGCGCTTGCACCACGCCAGGCGCGCCGCCCTCCTGCTCGCCGGCCCACTTCAGCAGGGCGTTGCCGCCGAGGGAGATGCCTGCCGCGAATATCGTCCGTTGCGGGAACCGGTCGCGCAGGCGGCGCAGGATCCAGTCGATCTCGGCCGAATCGCCCGAGTGATAGGCGCGCGGCAGGCGGTTCGGCTCGCCCGAGCAGCCGCGAAAGTGCGGCACCGCGCCGCCCCAGCCGCGTCCGGCCAGCGCGTGCATCAGGGCGGCGGCGTAGTGGCTGGCGGAACTGCCCTCGAGGCCGTGGAAGAGGACGACCAGCGGCGCGCCGGCTGCTTCCGGCGCCGCCAGCCAGTCGATGTCGATGAAGTCGCCGTCCGGCGTCTCCCAGCGCTCGCGCCGGTAGGGCGGCGGCGCCGGCTTGCGCACGACGGGCCAGATCGTCTGGGCATGCCCGCCGGGCAGCCAGGCGGGCGCGACGTAGGGCGTCAATGCAGCGTCGCCGAGATGTCGGCGGCGAGCGGCGCCGGTGCGCCGGAGGCATGACGCGAGAGCAGGTGCCAGCCCTGGGCCCCGCGCACGAAGACGTTGCTGGCGACCACCGGCGGGCGCGGCACTTCCTCGCCCGGCACCGTGTAGTGCTCGTGCACGCTGTGGTGGGCGAGCAGGATGCCCTGCCGTCGCACGGCGTCGGACAGGCGCACGCTGGCGCGCGCGCCGCCGGCGAAGATCTGCCGCCAGCTTTCGCGCACGGCGGCGAAGCCGGCCATGCGCTCGCCGCCGGGATGCACGCACAGCACCTCCTCGTCCTCGGCCCAGATGGCCATCATGGCGTCGAGGTCGGCGCGCTCGATGGCGTCGTAGAAGGCCGCCTCGGCGTCCTGCGGCGTGGCGAAGAAGCGCATGGTCATGAAAGGATCTCCTCGATCTCGCCGAGCACACGCTCGGGCAAGAGGTCGTTCAGGCACCGGAAATGCCCCAGCGGGCATTCGCGCTGGAAGCAGGGGCTGCATTCGAGGTTGAGGCTGACGAGGCGCGCCCGCCGCGACAGCGGCGGCGTGTACGCTGTGCTGGAGGAACCATACAGCGCCAGCAGCGGCCGGTCGAGCGCGGCGGCGACGTGCATCAGGCCGGAGTCGTTGCTTACCACCAGGCGCGCGCAGGAGAGGAGGTCGATGGCCTGGTCGAGGTCGGTGCGGCCGCACAGGTTGCGCGCGGCGCCATCGGACAATTGCGCGATCTCCGTGCCGATCGGTGCATCCTTGGCCGAGCCGACGATCCAGACCGGAAAGTCAGTCTGCGCGAGACGGCGCGCCAACTCGGCGAAATGCCGCGCCGGCCAGCGCTTGGCCGGCCCGTATTCCGCGCCGGGACAGAAGGCGACCGGCGGCCGCGCGGCATCGAGGCCGAGCGCCGCCAGCGTGGCGCGCACGGCGTCCGGATTCGTCTCGAGGTGCGGCGCGGCGAGCGGCGCGGGCGCCGCCGCCCCGGGCGCCTCGGCGAGCAGGGCGTAGCGCTGGGCGAGTTGCGGCAGGGCCGCTTCGTCGAGCCGTCGCGGGCGGTTGAGCAGGCCGTGGCGCGCCTCGCCCCGAAAGCCGATGCGCTGCGGGATGCCGGCGAAGAAGGGCGGCAGCGCGGACTTCCACGAGTTCGGCAGGACGATGGCCGCATCGTAGCCCTCGCGCGCCAGCTCCCGCCCGGTTCGCCAGCGGCCGGCGAGGTTGAATTCGCCGTGGGCGAAGGGATTCGGAATCACGCGGCGGATCTCGCGCATGCGCGCGAGCACCGGCGCCGCCCAGGCCGGCGCGAAGGCGTCGAGGGCGAGGCCGGGGTGGCGGGCATGCAGCCGCGCGAAGAGCGGCTGCGCGAGGATGGCGTCGCCGATCCAGGAGGGGGCGACGATCAGGATTTTGTGCATGCCGATGGAGGTCGGCCTTCAGGCCGACATGAGCCGCCGCTGGACCGCCGCTGTCGGGCTGAAGCCCGGCCTACCGGCCGTCAATGATGCCCCTTCGGCGCCTCGCCGGTGAAGGTGTAGCGCGTGCCGCAGTAGGGGCAGGCCGCTTCGCCGGTCCTCAGCGGATCGAGATAGACGCGCGGGTGGCGCGCCCACAGCGGGGCGCCCGGCAGCGGGCAGTGCAGGGGCAGGTCGTGCGCGGTGACGGCGACGACGCGGGCGGTATCCTGGACTTCGGTCATGACGGTTCCTATTTGACGGGCGTCAGCCAGCCCTTGTGGAAGGGCGAGCGGCCATTCACGACATCGAAGAACAGGTTCTGGATCTGGTGCGTGACCGGTCCGCGGCGGCCGGAGCCGATCTGGCGGCTGTCGACTTCGCGGATCGGCGTCACCTCGGCGGCGGTGCCGGTGAAGAAGGCCTCGTCGGCGATGTAGAGGTCGTCGCGCGTCAGGCGCTTCGCCTTCACTTCATAGCCGAGCTCCTTGGCCAGCTGGATCACCGTGGCGCGCGTGATGCCGACCAGGGCCGAGGCGATCTCCGGCTCGTAGATCTGGCCGTCCTTGACGACGAACAGGTTCTCGCCGGCGCCCTCGGCGACGAAGCCGTCGACGTCGAGCAGCAGCGCCTCGTCGTAGCCGTGCTCGGTGGCTTCCATGTTGGCGAGGATCGAATTGGCGTAGGTGCCGGAATACTTGGCGCGGCACATCGAGACGTTGACGTGGTGGCGCGCGTAGGAGGAGGTCTTGACGCGGATGCCGTTGGCGAGGCCGTCCTCGCCGAGGTAGGCGCCCCAGGGCCAGGCGGCGATGGCCACATGCACCTTGGCGCCCTTCGGCGAGACGCCCATCTTCTCCGAGCCGTAGAAGGCGATCGGGCGCAGGTAGCAGGACTCGAGGTCGTTGGCGCGCACGACTTCGCGGTGTGCTTCCATCACCGTCTCCCTGTCCCAGGGCATCTTCATCATGTAGATGTGCGCCGAGTTGAAGAGCCGGTCGGTGTGCTCCCTCAGGCGGAAGATGGCCGTGCCGTCGGCGGTCTTGTAGGCGCGCAGTCCCTCGAAAACGGCGAGGCCGTAGTGCAGGGAATGGGTGAGCACGTGCGTCGTAGCATCGCGCCAGGGCACGAGCTTGCCGTCGTACCAGATGAAGCCGTCGCGGTCGGCCATGGACATGGGGGTTCTCCAGCTCTCTTGGACAAGGGGGAATTTTATCTCAGACGGGTAGCGGGGTAAAATCCGCCGATGGAACGCATCTGGAGACCCAATGTCACCGTCGCCTCTGTCGTCGAGCGCGACGGCCGTTTCCTGCTGGTGGAGGAGGAGACCGACGCCGGCATCCGCCTCAACCAGCCGGCCGGCCACCTCGACGAGGGCGAATCCCTCGTAGACGCGGCGGCGCGCGAGGCGCTCGAGGAAACGGCGCACCGCTTCCTGCCGGAATACCTGGTCGGCATCTACCAGTGGCGCCGGCCGGACGGCGGCCTCGCCGCCGGGCCGCCCCAAGGCGGAGCAGTGTCAATCTCCGAGCGAAGCGAGCGACCGTCACCCCTTTCCTCGGGGAGGGGGGCGGGGGGAGAGCGTACGGTTACCTACCTGCGCTTCGCCTTCGGCGGGCGGCTGCTCGGCGTCGAGGCCGAGCGCGCGCTGGACCACGGCATCCTGCGTGCCCTCTGGCTGACGCCGGAGGAGATCGCGGCGGAGCATGCCCGCCACCGCAGTCCGCTGGTCATGCAGTGCATCCGCGATTACCTCGCAGGCCGTCGTTTCAGCCTTGACCTGATTACGCACTACGAAACATGAGCGCCGCTTGCCGGGTCGCCCCAAGAGCGGCGCAGTCAACAACATGGCGCCGCAAAGCGGCGAACAATCGTCACCCCCTTCCTCGGGAAGGGGGACGGGGGAAAGGCAGTTGAAACAGAAAACCGTCGTCGTCGGCATGTCGGGCGGGGTGGATTCCTCCGTCGCGGCGATGCTCCTCAAGCAGCAGGGCTGGAAGGTCGTCGGCCTGTTCATGAAGAACTGGGAGGACGATGACGACGAGGAGTACTGCTCCTCGCGCCAGGACCTCATCGACGTCGCCGCGGTGTGCGACATCCTCGGCATCGAGCTGGAGGTGGTGAACTTCTCGGCGGAGTACAAGGAGCGCGTCTTCAGCGAGTTCCTGCGCGAGTACCAGGCCGGGCGCACGCCCAACCCTGACGTGCTGTGCAACGCCGAGATCAAGTTCAAGGCCTTCCTCGACCATGCCCTGCAGCTCGGCGCCGAGAAGATCGCCACCGGCCACTACGCCCAGGTGCGCGAGGCGCCGACCGAGATGGGCGCGGAGTTCCAGCTCCTCAAGGCCGAGGACGGCACCAAGGACCAGAGCTATTTCCT
>JBDHRL010000098.1:0-9349 GCA_039807535.1 Rhodocyclaceae bacterium | reverse complement strand
CGCATCGGCAAAATCAAAGGGGGATCAGCGTCCGCCGGATCAGGCAGACGGCAGGGGCGGTCGCTGCAGCGGCTCGGGGATGTGGGCGGAGAAGCGCTCGGCGCCGAGCGGCTCGAAGACCTGCGGCGCCACCACGGCGGGAACGCCGGCGGCATTGCTGAGCATCACGCCGCCATGCACGAACTGGCACAGTCCGCAACGCTCGCAGCTGCCGACCTTGAAGCCATGGTGGTGGCCGTCGTGCGTGGCGCCGGCTTGCCCGTCCAGGTGTGCGGCATGCGACTGCGCAGCCCCATGGTCGTGGCCCGATTCGGCCAGGGCCTGCGCATGCGCCGGATGTGGCTCCGCGCCCAGGTTCAGGGACACAGCCAGCGCGGCCCCCGCCTGAAGCGGCAGCCAGAACGCCATGAATATGAGAAACAACCTGCGCAGCACGGTGGTGGAACTTTCTGAGACTTAAAGGCTTGCCAACTCTAACCCATAACGGCGCAAAGTGGAATGGCCCCGGTCAGGCGCAGCCCGGCCGGTAAGGTTCCCGGCTACTCCACCGTCACCGATTTCGCCAGGTTGCGCGGCTTGTCGACGTCGGTGCCCTTGACCAGCGCGGCGTGATAGGCGAGCAACTGCAGCGGCACGACATGCAGCACGGGCGAGAGCAGGCCGTAGTGCTCGGGCATGCGCAGGATGTGCACGCCTTCGCTTTCGGCAATCTCGCTGCCGGCGTCGGCGAAGACGAACAGTTCGCCGCCGCGGGCGCGCACTTCCTGGAGATTGGACTTGAGCTTTTCCAGCAGGGCGTCGTTGGGAGCGACGGCGATCACCGGCATCTCCTTGTCCACCAGCGCCAGCGGGCCGTGCTTGAGCTCGCCCGCCGGATAGGCCTCGGCGTGGATGTAGGAGATTTCCTTCAGCTTGAGCGCGCCCTCGAGCGCGATCGGATAGTGCAGGCCGCGGCCGAGGAACAGCGCATGGTGCTTGCCGGCGAAGGCCTTGGCCCACTGCGCAATCTGCGGCTCCAGTTCCAGAACTCGTCCCACCGCCAGCGGCAGGTGGCGCATGGCGGTGAGGTGCGCCGCCTCCTCGCGCGCGTCGATGCGGCCGTTCAGCTTCGCCAGCGCCACCGCCAGCAGGAACAGCGCGGCCAATTGCGTCGTGAACGCCTTGGTCGACGCCACGCCGATCTCGGGACCGGCACGGGTGAGGAACTTCAATGCCGCCTCGCGCACGATGGCCGACTCCGGCACATTGCACAGCGCCAGCGTGCGCGACTGGCCGAGCACGCGGGCGTGCTTGAGGGCGGCGAGCGTGTCGGCCGTCTCGCCCGACTGGGAGATGGCCACCACCAGCGTCTCCGGATTGGGCACGGAAGTTCGGTAGCGGTACTCGCTGGCGATCTCGACGCAACAGGGCAGGCCTGCCAGCTGCTCGATCCAGTAGCGCGCCGTGAGTCCCGCATGGAAACTGGTACCGCAGGCGAGGATCAGCACGCCCTTGGCGTCGGCGAGCATTTCCCCGGCGCCGGCGCCGAAGAGCTGCGGTGCGGCGGACTGCGCGGCGCCGATCATCTCCAGCGTGTTGGCGAGCGCCTGCGGCTGCTCGAAGATCTCCTTCTGCATGTAGTGGCGGTAGTGCCCCAGCTCGACGGCGTCGGCCGCCAGCGTGCTCTCGTGGCTCGGACGTTCGACGGGCGAGCCGTCGGCGCGCACGATGCGCACGCCGCCGCGGGCGATCTCGGCGATGTCGCCGTCCTCGAGGTAGATCAGGGTGCGCGTCACCTGCAGCAGCGCGGCGGTGTCCGAGGCGGCGTAGTGGCCGTCCTCGCCCAGTCCCAGCAGCAGGGGGGCGCCATGGCGCGCGACGACGACGCGCCGCGGCTCCTTCTCCGAGAGGACGGCAATGGCGTAGGCGCCGACCAGTTCGGCGCAGGCGGCGCGCACGGCGGCCAGGAGATCGGCCTGCGACTTCAGCTTGTGCTCGATGAGATGGGCAATGACCTCGGTGTCGGTCTCCGACGCAAAGGTGTAGCCGAGGCCGGCCAGGCGGGCCTTGATCTCGGCGTAGTTCTCGATGATGCCGTTGTGCACCACCGCCAGGCCGCCGGAGACGTGCGGGTGGGCATTGCGCTCGGAAGGCACGCCGTGCGTGGCCCAGCGCGTGTGGGCGATGCCGGTGCCGGCAGTCAACCCCTCGGCGCGCGTCGCCAGCTCCGCGACGCGGCCGACGGCGCGCAGCCGGTGCATGCCGCCGTTATGGACGGCGAGGCCGGCCGAATCGTAGCCGCGGTATTCGAGCTTGCGCAGGCCTTCGATCAGGATGGGGACGATGTTGCGGTCGGCGACCGCGGCGACGATGCCGCACATGGCTACTTCTTCTTCACCGGCCGCTTCCAGCCCGGCACGGTGACTTGACGCACGCGCGTGATCGTCAGTTTGTCGGCCGGCGCGTCCTCGGTCAGCGTCGTGCCGGCGCCGAGCGTGGCGCCGCGGCCGACGGTGACCGGCGCCACCAGCTGGGTGTCGGAACCGATGAAGACGTCGTCCTCGATCACCGTGCGGTGCTTGTTGGCGCCATCGTAGTTGCAGGTGATGGTGCCGGCGCCGACGTTGACGTTGCGGCCGATGGTGGCGTCGCCGACGTAGGCGAGGTGGTTGGCCTTCGACTTGTCGGCCACCGTGCTGTTCTTCACCTCGACGAAGTTGCCGATGTGCACGTCCCCGCCCAGTTTCGTGCCGGGCCGCAGGCGGGCATAGGGGCCGATGGCGCAGCGCGGGCCGACTTCGGCCGATTCGATGTGGCTGAACGGGGCGATGCGGCTGCCGGCGCCGATGACGGCGTTCCTCAGCACGCAGTGGGCGCCGACCTCGACGCCGTCGCCGAGCACGACGCGGCCCTCGAAGACGCAGTTCACGTCGATCGCCACGTCGCGGCCGCAGTCGAGCTCGCCGCGCACGTCGATGCGGTCGGGGTCGAGCAGCGTGACGCCCTGCTCCATCAGCAGCAGCGCATTGCGGTATTGATGCAGGCGCTCCAGTTCGGCCAGCTGCACCTTGCTGTTCACGCCGAGCACTTCCCAGGCCTCGTCGGGCTGGGCAGTCGCCACCGGCATGCCCTCGCCGATGGCCAGCCGGACGATGTCGGTCAGGTAGTACTCGCCCTGCGCGTTGTCGTTGCCCAGCGCCGGCAGCCAGCGCTTGAGCGCCGCCGTCGGCGCAGCGATGATGCCGGTGTTGATCTCGCCGATGGCGCGTTCGTCGTCGGAAGCGTCGCGCTCCTCGACGATGCGCAGGACGTTGCCGTCGCCGTCGCGCACGATGCGGCCATAGCCGCCCGGATTTTCAAGCTCCTCGGTCAGCACGCCGAGCCCGCTGCCGGCGGCTTCGACCAGGCGGCTCAGGGTGGGTGCGCCGATCAGGGGCACATCACCGTAGAGCACCAGGGTGGGAACGCCGTCGTCGAGGAAAGTCAGTGTCTGCAGGACGGCGTGGCCGGTGCCCAGCTGCGGCTCCTGCCTGACCCAGGTGACGTCGGCGGCATCGAGGGCCTCGCGCACGACTTCGCCGCCGTGGCCGTAGACGACGCAGATCCTTTTCGCGCCCAGCTCGCGCGCCGTGTCCAGCACGTGCGCCAGCAGGGGGCGGCCGCCCAGGGGATGCAGCACCTTGGGCCGGTCGGAGCGCATGCGCTTACCCTGGCCGGCGGCGAGAATGACGACGTTCATGACGCAGGAATCCGGATGTCGATGGGAAATTTTAACACGCGACCCGTGGATGCCCGGAAAAGCAAGGGCGGCCGCAGCCGCCCTTGTCCTGGTCCGCGAAAAGCAGCTCAGCGCGGCAAGGTGGACGTTCCCATCAGGAATTCATCGACCGCGCGGGCACACTGCCGCCCCTCGCGGATTGCCCACACGACCAGCGACTGGCCGCGGCGCATGTCGCCGGCGGCGAAGACCTTGTCGACGCTGGTCCGGTAGCAGCCTGCGCCGTCGGTGGCCGCCTGCGCATTGCCGCGGGTGTCCTTCACCACGCCGAATGAATCGAGCACGCCGCCCACCGGGGAGATGAAACCCATCGCCAGGAAGACGAGGTCGGCCTTGATCGTAAACTCGCTGCCGGACATTTCGCTCATCCTGCCGTTCTTCCACTCGAGGCGCACGCACTTCAGCGCCTTCAGCTTGCCCCGCTCCTGGCCCTCTCCGCCGACGAAGGCCTTGGTGGCGACGGACCAGTCGCGCGAGCAGCCCTCGTGGTGCGAGGAGGAGGTGCGCAGCTTGGCCGGCCAGTAGGGCCAGGTGAGCGGCTTGTTCTCCTGCTCGGGCGGGCGCGGCAGCAGTTCGAACTGGGTAACCGAAGCGGCACCCTGGCGGTTGGAGGTGCCGACGCAGTCGGAGCCGGTGTCGCCGCCGCCGATGACCACCACGTGCCTGCCGGCGGCATTGATGACGTTCTTGCGGCCGCCCGCCACTTCGCGGTTCTGCGGGATCAGGAACTCCAGCGCGAAATGGACGCCGTCCAGGTCGCGGCCGGGAATCGACAGATCGCGCGGCATTTCTGAGCCGCCGGCCAGCACGACGGCATCGAAGTCCTTCATGAGTTCCTTCGGGTCGATGCGCCGCACGGCGTCGCTGGCAACGCCCTTGGGCAATTCGGAGCCGATCAGGGTGCGCGTGCGGAAGGTGACGCCCTCCTCCTGGATCTGCGCCATGCGCCAGTCGATCAGGCGCTTGTCCAGCTTGAAGTCGGGAATGCCGTAGCGCAGCAGCCCGCCGATCCGGTCGTTCTTCTCGAACACCGTGACGTCGTGGCCGGCGCGCGCCAGTTGCTGGGCACAGGCGAGGCCGGCGGGGCCGGAACCGACGACGGCAACCTTGCGGCCGGTCTTCTTCGCCGACGGTTGCGGCACCACCCAGCCGTTCTCGCCGGCCTTGTCGATGATGGCGCGTTCGAGCGACTTGATGCCGACCGGCTCGGCGTTGATGCCCAGCGTGCAGGCCGCCTCGCAGGGCGCCGGGCAGATGCGGCCGGTCATTTCCGGAAAATTGTTGGTCGAGTGGAGGATTTCGATCGCCTCGCGCCAGTTGCCCCGGTACACCGCATCGTTGAAGTCGGGAATGTTGTTGTTGACCGGGCAGCCGTTGTTGCAGAACGGGATGCCGCAGTCCATGCAGCGCGCGCCCTGCACCTTGGCGTCGGCGTCGGTCAGGCGGGCGACGAACTCGTGGTAATGCTTGAGTCGCTTGTCGACCGGCTCGCAGGCCTCGGACAGGCGCTCGAATTCCAGGAAACCCGTCGGCTTGCCCATTATGCCGCCTCCGCCGGGCCGCCCCAGGGAGACGGCCGTTCAATGCCCGGAAGCCACGCGCAGCGCGGCTGAACCTGAGTCACCCCTTTCCTCGGGAAGGGGGCGGGGGGAAAGGTTGTTCTCATGCCGCCTCCTGTCGTTTCTCAGCCGAACGCCCGGACATCTCCTTCAAGGCGCGGCGATACTCGTTCGGGAACACCTTGACGAACCGGGCGCGGTAATGCGCCCAGTCGGACAGCACGCGCCGGGCCATTTCGCTGCCGGTCTCCGCCAGGTGGCGCTCGATGAGCTCTTTCAGGAGGGCCTCGTCGGCGCTGTCGCGGTGGCGGGTGCCGTCGTCGGCCTGCTCGGGGGCAGGCAGGACCTTTTCCAGCGTCACCATCGACTGGTTGCAGCGCCTGGCGAACGACTCGTCCTCGTCGAGGATGTAGGCGATGCCGCCCGACATGCCGGCGGCGAAGTTGCGGCCCGTCCGGCCCAGCACGACGACGGTGCCGCCGGTCATGTATTCGCAGCCGTGATCGCCGGTGCCCTCGACGACAGCCGTGGCGCCGGAGTTGCGCACGCAGAAGCGCTCGCCGGCGACGCCGCGGAAGAACACCTCGCCCTCGATGGCGCCGTAGAGCACCGTGTTGCCGACGATGATGTTCTCGCAGGGCTTGCCGCGGAACGTCTTGGGCGGCTTGACGACGATGCGGCCGCCGCACAGGCCCTTGCCGACATAGTCGTTGGCCTCGCCGGTCAGTTCCAGGGTGATGCCGCGTGCCAGGAAGGCGCCGAAGCTTTGCCCGGCGGTGCCGGTCAGGCGGATGCGGATGGTGTCGTCCGGCAGCCCGGCGTGGCCATGACGGGTGGCGACCTCATGCGAGAGCATGGTGCCGACCGTGCGATTGCGGTTCCTTACCGGAACCTCGAAGCTGACCTTCTTGCCCTTCTCGAGTGCCGGCTTGGCCTTGGCGATCAACTCGTGGTCGAGCGCCCTGGCGAGATTGTGGTCCTGCGTCTCGCAATGACGGCGCGCCACCTCGGCGGGCACCTCCGGCATGTGGAAGATGCGCGAGAAGTCGAGGCCGCGCGCCTTCCAGTGATCAATGCCTTCGCGCATGTCGAGCAGGTCGGAGCGGCCGATCAGCTCGTCGAAGCTGCGCACGCCCATCTGCGCCATCAGCTCACGCACCTCTTCAGCGACGAAGAAGAAGTAGTTGACCACGTGCTCTGGCTGGCCGGTGAAGCGCTGCCGCAGCAGCGGGTCCTGCGTGGCCACGCCCACCGGACAGGTGTTGAGGTGGCACTTGCGCATCATGATGCAGCCCTCGACGACGAGCGGCGCCGTGGCGAAGCCGAACTCGTCTGCGCCGAGCAGCGCGCCGATCAGCACGTCGCGGCCCGTCTTCATCTGGCCATCCGCCTGCACGCGGATGCGGCCGCGCAGGCGGTTCAGCACCAGCGTCTGCTGCGTCTCGGCAAGGCCCAGTTCCCAGGGCGTGCCGGCGTGCTTGATCGAGGAGATCGGACTGGCGCCGGTGCCGCCGTCATGGCCGGCGATCACGACATGGTCGGCCTTGGCCTTGGCAACGCCGGCAGCGACCGTGCCGACGCCCGTCTCGGACACCAGCTTGACGGAGATCGACGCCTGCGGATTGGCATTCTTCAGGTCGTGAATCAGCTGGGCCAGGTCCTCGATCGAATAGATGTCGTGATGGGGCGGCGGGGAAATCAGGCCGACGCCAGGCACCGAGTGGCGCAGGAAGCCGATGTATTCGGAAACCTTGTGGCCTGGCAGCTGGCCGCCCTCGCCGGGCTTGGCCCCTTGCGCCATCTTGATCTGGATCTGGTCGGCATTGGCCAGGTACTCGGTGGTGACGCCGAAGCGGCCCGAGGCGACCTGCTTGATGGCCGAGCGCAGCGAATCGCCTTCCTGCAGCGGAATGTCGCGCTCGATGCGGCCGTCGCCGATGACGCCCGCCACCGTCTCGCCCTTGCCGGCCCTGCGGAAGCGGCGCGGATCCTCCCCGCCCTCGCCGGTGTTCGACTTGCCGCCGATGCGGTTCATGGCAATGGCGAGGGTGCTGTGCGCCTCGGTCGAGATCGAACCGAGCGACATGGCACCGGTGGCGAAGCGCTTGACGATCTCCTTGGCCGGCTCGACCTCCGCCAGCGGCACGGGGGCACCGGCCGGCCGGATCTCGAACAGGCCGCGCAGCGTCATGTGGCGCCTCGTCTGGTCGTTGATGAGCCTGGCGTATTCCTTGTAGGTCTCGTATTGCCCGGAGCGCGTCGCATGCTGCAGCTTGGCAATCGAGTCCGGCGTCCACATGTGCTCCTCACCGCGGATACGGAAGGCGTATTCGCCGCCGATGTCGAGCATGTTCGCCAGCACCGGGTCGTTGCCGAAGGCGGCGGCGTGCGTGTTGAGCGACTCCAGGGCGACTTCCTTCAGGCCGATGCCCTCGATGCGCGTCGGCGTGCCCGTGAAATAGCGGGCGACGAACTCGGAGGACAGGCCCACGGCCTCGAAGATCTGCGAGCCGCAGTAGGACTGGTAGGTGGAGATGCCCATCTTCGACATCACCTTCATCAGTCCCTTGCCGACGGCCTTGATGTAACGCTTGTGGCACTCGGCGGCGGACGGGCGGCCCGGCAGCGTCGGCGCAAAGTCGTCGATGCTGGCGAAGGCGAGCCAGGGATGGATGGCCTCGGCGCCGTAGCCGGCGAGCAGGGCGAAATGATGGACTTCGCGGGCGTCGCCCGTCTCGACGATCAGGCTGCAGGCGGTGCGCAGGCCGGCCTTGACCAGATACTGGTGCACGGCGGAACAGGCCAGCAGCGACGGTATCGCCGCGCGCCTGGCATCGACGGCCCGATCCGACAGGATGATGACGTTGCTGCCCTGGCCGACGGCGCGCTCGGCGGAGACGCAAACCTGGTAGAGCGCGCGGCTCAGGCCGACCGCGCCCTCTGCGGCGGGGGTGGTAATGTCGATCACCTTCGAGCGGAAGATGCCGCCGGTCAGCGCATCGATCCGCTTCAGCTTGGCCATGGTGGCGGGCGCGAGGATCGGCTGCAGGACCTCGAGGCGCGGCGTCGGCTCGGACTCGTCGATCTTCAGCAGGTTGGGGTTGGGGCTGACCAGGGAGATCAGCGACATGACGATTTCCTCGCGGATCGGGTCGATCGGCGGGTTGGTCACCTGGGCAAACAGCTGCTTGAAGTAGTTGAACAGGGGTTTGTTGCGGTTCGACAGCACGGGCAGCGCGGCATCGTTGCCCATGGAGCCGGTCGCCTCCTCGCCCTGGCTGGCCATCGGCTCCAGGATGAACTTGAGGTCCTCCTGGGTGTAGCCGAAGGCCTGCTGCAGATCAAGCAGCGGCACGGCCAGGCGATCCGGCGACTCGACTTCCGGCAGTTCGTCCACGTAGTGGCGGGAACGCGCCAGCCAGGCGCGATAGGGCTTGCCCTGGGCGAGGGTATGCTTGATCTCCTCGTCGTCGACGATGCGGCCCTCGTCGAGATCGATCAGCAGCATCCTGCCGGGCTGCAGGCGCCACTTCTTGACGATGCGCTCCTCGGGAATCGGCAGCACGCCGATCTCGGAGGCCATCACCACCAGGTCGTCGTCGGTCACCAGGTAGCGCGCCGGGCGCAAGCCGTTGCGGTCGAGCGTGGCGCCGATCTGGCGCCCGTCGGTGAAGGCCACCGCCGCCGGGCCGTCCCACGGCTCCATCAGCGCCATGTGGTACTCGTAGAAGGCGCGGCGGTCCTCGTCCATCAGCGGGTTGCCGGCCCAGGCTTCCGGGATCAGCAGCATCATGGCGTGCGGCAGGCTGTAGCCGCCCATCACCAGGAGTTCCAGCGCGTTGTCGAAGCTGGCCGAATCCGATTGGCCGTCGTAGATCAGCGGCCAGATCTTCTCCAGATCCTCGCCGAAGAGCGGCGAGGAAATGTCGTTCTCTCTCGCACGAATCCAGTTCACGTTGCCGCGCAGGGTGTTGATCTCGCCGTTGTGGGCGATCAGGCGGAAGGGGTGGGCCAGGTCCCAGGTGGGGAAAGT
>JBDHRL010000097.1:0-9391 GCA_039807535.1 Rhodocyclaceae bacterium | reverse complement strand
GACGAACGCCGGCAGAAGGCCGCCGAAGCCGCCCCGCTCACCGAGCTCATGGCCCGCGCGGCGAAATACTACAAGGAGCAGCTCAAGGCCAGCCCGAAGGCCATCGACTACCTGAAGGGGCGCGGCCTCACCGGCGAGATCGCCGCCCGCTTCGGCCTCGGCTATGCGCCGGACGGCTGGCAGAACCTGGCTGCCGTCTTTCCCGAATACCGGGACAAGTCGCTGGCCGACTGTGGCCTGATCATCGAAGGCGATGCCGGCAAGCGCTACGACCGCTTCCGCGACCGCATCATGTTCCCCATCCTCGACAATCGCGGCAGCGTCATCGGCTTCGGCGGCCGGGTCATCGGCCAGGGCGAGCCGAAATACCTCAATTCGCCGGAGACGCCGCTGTTCGAGAAGGGCCGCGAACTCTACGGCCTGACGCAGGCGCGCGTCGCCATTCGCGACGAGGACTGCGTCATCGTCGTCGAGGGCTACATGGACGTGGTCGCCCTCGCCCAGCACGGTGTCGGCAATGCCGTGGCAACGCTGGGCACCGCCACCACGCCGACCCACGTGCATAAGCTGCTGCGCCAGGCCGACCGCGTCATCTTCTGCTTCGACGGCGACAACGCCGGCCGCAAGGCAGCGGCCCGTGCGCTGGAAGCCAGCCTGGAGCAGGTCGCCGACAACAAGACCGTCGCCTTCCTCTTCCTGCCGCCCGAGGACGACCCGGACAGCTATGTGCGCGCCCATGGTGCCGACGCCTTCCGCAGGCTGGCCAGGCAAGCCATGCCGTTAACGGACTTCCTCTTGCAGGAACTGAAGGTCGGCAAGGATCTCTCCACCGCAGAGGGGCGCTCCCAACTGGTGCATGCCGCCAGGCCGCTGCTTGGCCGGCTGCAGGCGCCGCTGCTGCGCCTGCAGTTCGTCAAGCTGCTGGCCCAGGCCAGCGGCTTCTCCCAGGCGGAAATCGAATCCCTCTGCGAGTTGCCGGCCGTGGTGCGCAAGCCGGCACTGGCACGCTCGCCGCGCGGCGCCCCCGCTCCCCTTGCCCGAAAACTCTTGCGCCTGATTGTGCAGCAGCCTGATCTGGCCGCACGCCTGCCGGCCGACTTGATCCCCGATGGGCATGCCGAAACCGACACACTGGGTGCCCTGATCGCGGCCGTTGCAGAGGGAAGCCTGTCCGGCGAAGGCTTCGGCATGGTGCTGGAACATTTTCGCGGCACCCCGCATGAAGGATTGATTTCGGAAATTCTCGGGGAACTCGTCGAACAGGAATTTGACGATGAATCCATCGACTCGGTTTTCACCGACACCGTCGAACGGCTGCGGCAGGCCGGCATCCGCGGCGAAATCGACGCCCTCAACGCCAAGGGCAAGAGTGTCGGCCTGGCACCTGAGGAAATGCGCCGCTTGCTGCAATTGCTGGCACGGAAGCAGGCAGTTAAACCTGCAACATCAGCTTGATTTTTTGGTATAATTTCGGGTTTTCCCCGCATATCAGCGCTTACTGAGGAACAACATGGCCAAGGAAAAAGCCAAGGCGGCCGCAAAAAAAGCCGCCGGAAAACGGAGCAAGGCGACAGCCAAACCGGCCCCCAGGACGGGCAAGTCCGTGGCCAAACCCGTCAAGGCCAAAACGACTGCCGCAAAAGCCAGGGTGCCCGCCAAGCACAAGGTCAAGGCTGCTCCGGCCAAACCGGCGCCGGCCAAGGTCGCAGCCGCCAAGCCACGCAGCAAGGAAGTGGCTGTCCCCAAGGTGGCTGTCCCCAAGGTGGGCGCATCCAAACCGGTTGCCGCGGCCAAGGAAGCCGTCGCACCGAAGACCAAGGCCGGGCGCGGCAAGAACCGCACCCCGCTGGCGGTCGCCCCGCTGGCCCAGCCGCTCGATCTGGAAACCCGGCGTACCCGCCTGAAGACCCTGATCGCCCTGGGCAAGGAGCGCGGCTTCCTCACCTATGCCGAGGTGAATGACCATCTGCCCGACGACATGGTCGATGCCGAGCAGATCGAGTCCATCATCAGCACCTTCAACGACATGGGCATCCAGGTTTTCGACGAGGCACCCGCCGCCGAAGATCTGCTGATGGCCGAAGGCACGCCGCCGGCCGTCGCCGACGAGGATATCGAGGAAGAAGCCGAGCAGGCGCTCTCCACGGTCGAATCCGAATTCGGCCGCACCACCGACCCGGTGCGCATGTACATGCGCGAAATGGGTTCCGTCGAATTGCTCACGCGCGAGGGCGAGATCGAAATCGCCAAACGCATCGAGGACGGGCTCAAGCACATGGTGCAGGCCATCTCCGCCTGCCCCACCACCATCGCTGAAATGCTCGATCTGGCGGCCAAAGTGGCGCGCGATGAAATGCGCATCGACGAACTGGTGGACGGACTCATCGATCCGAACGCCGCCGAGGACATCGAAGCGCTGGCGGAGAACGAAGAGCTTGCGGTCGAGGAGGACGAATCCGAAGAAGGGGACGAAAGCGGCGCCGTCTCCGCCTCCCTGCTGCAACTGAAGACCAATGCGCTCGATCGCTTCACCACCATCCACGGCCTCTTCGTCAAGATGCAGAACGCCCTGACCAAGAAAGGCCCGCGTGACAAGGCCTATCTGAAGCCGCAGCAGCAGATTTCCGCTGAGTTGATGAACATCCGCTTCACGGCACGCATCATCGAGCGACTGTGCGACTCGGTGCGCCACATGGTGGAAGACGTGCGCAATCACGAGCGCAAGATCCTCGAGCTATGTGTCAAGAAAGGCAACATGCCGCGACCGCACTTCATCAAGGTCTTCCCGGGCAACGAGACCAACCTCGAATGGCTCAAGCACGAAGTCACCGGCGGCAAGCCCTATGCCTCGACGCTGATGCGCGCGGCCCCGGCCATCATCGAGGAGCAGCAGAAGCTCATCAGCCTGCAGAACCACATCGGCATTCCGTTGAAGGACCTCAAAGACATCAACAAGCAGATGTCCACGGGCGAGGCCAAGGCACGCCGCGCCAAGCGCGAGATGACCGAGGCCAACCTGCGCCTGGTGATTTCCATCGCCAAGAAATACACCAATCGCGGCCTGCAGTTCCTCGACCTCATCCAGGAAGGCAACATCGGTCTGATGAAGGCGGTGGACAAGTTCGAATACCGCCGCGGCTACAAGTTCTCGACCTATGCCACGTGGTGGATCCGCCAGGCCATCACGCGCTCGATCGCCGACCAGGCGCGCACCATCCGCATCCCGGTGCACATGATCGAGACGATCAACAAGATGAACCGCATCAGCCGCCAGATCCTGCAGGAGACCGGTCAGGAGCCGGATCCCGCGACGCTGGCCGAGAAGATGGAGATGCCCGAGGAGAAGATCCGCAAGATCATGAAGATCTCCAAGGAGCCGATCTCCATGGAGACGCCGATCGGCGACGACGACGACTCGCACCTGGGCGACTTCATCGAGGACGCCGCCACGCTGGCGCCGGCGGAAGCCGCCGTCTATGCCAGCCTGCGCGACGTCACCAAGGAGATCCTCGACTCCCTGACGCCGCGCGAGGCGAAGGTGCTGCGCATGCGCTTCGGCATCGAGATGAACACCGACCACACGCTGGAGGAAGTCGGCAAGCAGTTCGACGTCACGCGCGAACGCATCCGCCAGATCGAAGCGAAGGCGTTGCGCAAGCTGCGGCATCCTTCACGCTCGGAGAAGCTGCGCAGCTTCCTCGATACGGAAACCTGATCGGCGAACGGCGGCTCAGGCTGCCGTTTCAGTGTCATCCGTCCGGCGGGCCCTTAGCTCAGCGGTTAGAGCAGGGGACTCATAATCCCTTGGTCGTTGGTTCGAATCCAACAGGGCCCACCAAGCAATCGGCGCGAGGTACTGCGCGCCCTGGCTGGGCCGAGGATTTCGCAATGGAAGCTGTCCCGTAATCCCTTGGTCGTTGGTTCGCGTCCCACAGGAGCCGCCAGGATCCGTTCTAGCCCGGTTTTTTCTGGATCAGTTCGATCTTGTAGCCGTCCGGATCCTGCACGAAGGCGATGACCGTGCCGCCATGCTTCATCGGCCCCGCCTCGCGTGTCACCGCCCCGCCGCGGCGCTTGATCTGCGCGCAGGCGGCATGGGCATCGTCCACCTCCAGTGCGACGTGGCCATAGCCGGTGCCGATGTCGTACTTGTCCACGCCCCAGTTGAAAGTCAGTTCCAGCACCGCGCCGTCCCTCTCCTCCTGATAGCCGACGAAGGCAAGGGTGAATTTGCCTTCCGGAAAATCGGCGCGCCGCAACAGCTGCATGCCGAGCACCTCCGTGTAGAAACGGATCGAGCGGTCGAGATCGCCGACGCGCAGCATGGTGTGCAGAATGCGCATGTATACCCCCTTTTATAACTGCGGACAGGTTGCGGCCAGTCGTCTCAGTTCGTCGCGCGCAGAGCGGTAGTCCGGGCAGAGCCGTTCGACCACCTTCCAGAAGCGCGGCGAATGGTTCATTTCGACGAGATGCGCCATCTCGTGCGCCACGACATAATCGAGCAGCCGCGGCGGCGCATGGATCAATCGCCACGACAGGCGGATGCCGGTCTTCTCGCTGCAACTGCCCCAGCGCGTCTGCGCGTTGGACAACGCGAGGCGCGGCAGCGGCCGGTGCAATTGCGCGGCGTGATGCGCGGCCCGCTCCCTGAACACCTCGAGCGCGCGCGTGCGCAAGGCCCGGCGCGCCAGCTGCCGCAGGTCGGCATCGGGGCGCGCCTGCAGGATCAGCGTATGGCCGGCCCAGCGCACGCGGTTCGCGCCCGGCTCGATGCGCACAACGTACTCCTCGCCGAGCACCGGCAGCAGGGCGCCGTCGCAAACCGCCAGATGGTGCGCCCGGCCATGGCCGTGCCATTCGTCGAGCTTTTTCAGCACCCAGACGGCGTTGTGGCGCAGGAAGCGCTCGATGTCGGCGAGAGACGTGCGCGGGCTGGCGCCGACGCGCAGGCCGCGCTGGTCGATGGTCATGCCGAGACTGCGCCGGCTGGAGCGGATCAGGCGATAGTCGACGATGCGCGTGCCGAGCAGGATGTGACGGGTCTGTTCCGCGGGCGGCGCGGCGCGCCGGAACAGCGGCAGCTCAAGCTGGAACAGGCGCAGCATCGTCTTCCCACAATTCCGCTGCCGGGCCGATGCTCCTGAACTGCGACAGGAAACGGCCGGCCACGCTGCCGATTTCCTTCGGCGAGACATGGACCAGGCGCCAGGAAAAGCGCAAGCAGCCATTCGCATCGATGCCGCCCCAGGCGCCGGCGGCAAAGGACAGCCGCCACGCCGGCAGCGGCACGTCCAGGCGCCGGCAGGCTTCTTCCAGTTGCGCCGCGATGGCCAGGCGCGCCTGCGCCTGCAGCCAGCCCTGCACGCTGTCCCGGATCTGTTTCTCGCCGGCCTGCGGCGGCAGGGGCAGGTGCAAGCGATCGCCGCACAACACGATGCCGTCCCGATTGCCGTCGAGGCACAGCACGATTTCGCGGCCCAGGAAGGGGAGAGGGACGCCGTCCTGCCAGCGTGCCGGCAGCGGCAGCCTGCTCTTGCCGGCGGACTTTTCGGCCAGCTTGCCGACGATGGCGCGGCTGCCTGCGCGGATGGCCTGCTCGATCTGCGGCAGGGTCATGCCGCGCGGCGCATTCACCTGGAGTCCCTGCTCGTCGACGCGCAGGCTGACGTTGGCGCGCTGCGAGCGGCGCAAGCGGAATGGCAGGGGCTGTTCGTCGAACTGAAGGGAACACTGGCCGGAAGGGTCCGGCAACGTGCCGCCGAGAGGAAGGTCAAGCTGCAGTTCCGCCTGTCTCATTGTGCTTGTAGCGATGCGGGCTGATGCGGCGCATTTCGCCTTCCATCCAGGCTTCCGCGCGCGCATTCACATCATCCGCCGAGAGGCCGGCCGGGTCAATGGCCGGGCCGATGCTCACCGTCACCGTGCCGGGATACTTGATGAAGGCGCGCCGGCTCCAGAATTCGCCGGCGTTGAGCGCCACCGGCACCACCGGCACGCCCGCTTCCGCCGCCAGATGGGCGCCGCCGGCCTTGTAGCGGCGATGCGTGCCGATGGGCGTGCGCGTGCCCTCCGGAAAAATGATCACCCAGTAGCCCTGGCCGAGGCGCAGCCGCCCCTGCTCGACGAGCTGCCGCAGCGCTTCCTTGCCGGCGCCGCGATCCACCGAGATCATCGGCGTGGCGGCCAGGGCCCAGCCGAAGAAGGGCAGCATTTTCAATTCCTTCTTCCAGACGAAGAGCGTCCAGGGAAAGATCAGCTGCAGGACGATGGTTTCCCACGCCGACTGGTGCTTGGACAGGATCACCGAGGGGCGATCGGGGATGTTCTCGCGGCCGAGCACGCGATAGTCGATCCTCAGCACATGCCGGATCAGCCAGGAGGCGAGATGCACCCAGGGCGCCACCGTCATCCGCCGCCAGCGGTGCGGCAGCGGAAAGCACAGCATGACGCCGAGGGCATACGGCGGCGTGATCACCAGCAGCAGCGCCATGAAGAGGGCGGAGCGCAGGACGATGGCCAGCGTCGGCCTGGGCGGCGCCTGCGTCATGCCGCGATATGCGCCGCCGCCGCCGCCAGATCGGGAAACACCAGCGTCTCGCGCGGCAAATCGGGATCGTCGCGGGTCTTCGCGCCCTTGCCGGTCAGCACCAGCATAGGCTGGGCGTGCATGGCGACGGCCGCCTGCAGATCGCGCAGGCTGTCACCGATGGCCGGCACGCCCGCGAGGCTCGTGTTGTAGCGCTGCGCGATCTCGTGCAGCATACCCGGGCGCGGCTTGCGGCATTCGCAGGTGGAGTCCGCCGCGTGCGGGCAGAAGAAGATCGCGTCGATGCGCCCGCCGGCAAGCGCCACGGCTTTCACCATCCTGTCGTGGATGGCATTCAGGGTGTCCATGTCGAACAGGCCGCGCCCGATGCCGGACTGGTTGGTCGCCACCACGACGCGGCAGCCCCATTGCGTCAGATGGGCGATCGCCTCGATGCTGCCGGGCAGCGGCCGCCACTCCTCCGGCGACTTGATGAAGTGGTCGCTGTCGTGGTTGATGACGCCGTCGCGGTCGAGGATGACGAGCTTCATGCGGAGAGCCTCGACAGGTCGGCGACGCGGTTCATCGCCGCATGCAGCGAGGCGAGCAGCGCCAGCCGATTGGCGCGCAAGGCGGCCTCCTCGACATTCACCATCACCTGGTCGAAGAAGGCGTCGACCGGACTCTTCAATGATGCCAGCGCCTGCAGAGAAGCGGCGTAGTCGCCGCGCGCGAAAGCGGCATCGGCCTGCGGCCTGATTTCCGACAGCGCGGCATTCAGCGCGACCTCGGCCGACTCCCTGAACAGCGCCGCATCGAGCTGCGCCGTCTCGCCTGGACTGACTTTTTTCAGGATGTTGCCGACGCGCTTGTTGGCGGCGGCGAGGCTCGCCGCTTCGGGCAGCGCCGAGAACGCGCGCACCGCGGCAAGACGCTTCGGAATGTCGCCCAGGCGCTGCGGCGCCAGGGCCAGAACGGCATCCACCTCCAGCGCGGAATAGCCCTGCTCGCGCAGACTGCCGGCCAGGCGCTCGAAAATGAAGTCCGTCAGTTGCGCGATCATCGTGTCGTCGGCGAGCTTCGCCGCACTCAACAACCACGCCAGGTCGAGCGGCAGATCGCGCTCGATGAGCATGCGGATCACGCCCAGCGCGTGACGGCGCAGGGCGAAGGGATCCTTGTCGCCGGTGGGCAACTGGCCGATGCCGAACAGGTCGACCAGTGTCTGCAGCTTGTCGGCCAGCGCCACGCACAGACCGACCGGTCCGCGCGGCAATTCGTCGCCGGCGAAGCGCGGCTTGTAGTGATCTTCGATGGCGTCGGCGATCTCGGCGGACTCGCCGTCGTGCAAGGCATAGTAGCGGCCCATGATGCCCTGCAGCTCGGGGAATTCGCCGACCATGTCGGTCAGCAGGTCCGCCTTGGCCAGCACCGCGGCGCGGTCGGCCTGATTCGCGAGGGGTTCCCCGCCGAGCTTGTCGCCGATTGCGCGCGCCAGGGCGGCGACGCGCTCGACGCGCTCACCCTGGCTGCCGAGCCTGTTGTGATAGACCACCCTGGCCAGGCGCGGAATGCGATCCATCAGTGATTTTTTCCGGTCCTGGTCAAAGAAGAACTTGGCATCGGCCAAACGAGGACGCACGACGCGCTCGTTGCCGCCGATGACGGCGGAAGCGTCGGCCGGCCGGATGTTGCTGACAACGAGAAACCGGTGGGTGAGTTTTCCCGCCGCATCGAGCAACGGAAAATATTTCTGGTTCGCCTTCATCGTCAGGATCAGGCATTCCTGCGGCACGTCGAGAAACTCTTCCTCGAAGCGGCAAGCGAGCGTGTTGGGCCATTCGACAAGCGCCGTCACTTCATCGAGCAGGGCCGCGTCCTCGACGGGGATCAGTCCGCTGCTGGCGCCGTGCTGCCGCAACTGACTTTCGATCTCGGCGCGCCGCTCGCTGAAACTGGCGATCACGGCGCCCTCTTCGCGCAACTGCCCGGCGTAGCTGTCGGCCTCCCGGATGGAAATGACCGGCTGACGCGCTTCGAAGCGGTGGCCCTGCGTCTGGCGACCGGCCGTGAGGCCGAGCACCGCGACCGGCACCACATCGGCGCCATGCAGCGCAATGAGCCGGTGTGCGGGGCGCACGAAGTTCACGCTCGTCCAGCCGTCGGCAAGCTGGTAGCTCATCACCTTCGGGATCGGCAGCGCGGCAAGCGCCGCGTCGAGCGCCGCCTGCAACCCGTCGGCCAGCATCGCGCCGGGCACGACGCTGTCGAGGAAGAGCGCCTCGGCCTTGCCGTCCATGGCGCGCTTCAACTGCGGCACGACGGCGGCGTTCGCGCCCAGCGCGGCGAGTTTCTTCAGCAGCGCCGGCGTCGGCTTGCCGGCGGCATCGAGCGCCACCGACGCCGGCATCAGTTTCTGCTGCACAGCTTTGTCGGCTGCCCGGGCGGCCACCGACGTGATGTGCGCGGCGAGCCGGCGTGGCGTGGCATAGGCCGTCGTCTTCGACTCTTTTGCCAGCAGGCCTTGCGATTCGAGGCCGGCCGCGAGCGACGTGGCAAAGGCGTCGCCGAGTTTCTTCAGCGCCTTCGGCGGCAGTTCCTCGACGAGAAGTTCGACGAGCAGGTTCTTCGCGCCCATGCTCACGCCGCCCTCTCCGCCCGTTGCGCCAGCGCTTCCTCGGCGTGCGCCCTGGGCGCCAGCGGAAAGCCGAGGCGGGCGCGGCTGTCGACGTAGCTCTGCGCCACGCTCTTCGCCAGGTTGCGGATGCGGCCGATGTAGGCGGCACGCTCGGTGACGGAGATCGCGCCGCGCGCATCGAGCAGGTTGAAGGTGTGCGCGGCCTTGAGGACTTGTTCGTAGGC
>JBDHRL010000096.1:0-9400 GCA_039807535.1 Rhodocyclaceae bacterium | reverse complement strand
AAGGACGAGGGCGTCGCCTCGGTCGAGATCACCTCGATCATGAAGCGCAACTCCTGCGGCAAGGCGCTCGACGTGGCACGCATGGCGCGCGACATGCTCGGCGGCAACGGCATCTCCGACGAGTTCGGCGTCATCCGCCACATGGTGAACCTGGAGGTCGTCAACACCTACGAGGGCACCCACGACGTCCACGCGCTCATCCTCGGCCGCGCGCAGACGGGCATTCCGGCGTTTTCCTGATCTCCCGTCATTCCCGCGAACGCGGGAATCCAGAAAAAAGCCGGCGCAAGCCGGCTTTTTTTCACCCGGTAAAAGTCAGTCCCCGCGACACGGCGCGGCAGCCGCGCTATCCTTTCGTTCCGGACCGAAACACGAATCTCCCATGATTGGACAAGTCTTCCGCTGGCTCATCTTCACCGCCCTCCTCGCCGCCGCGCTGGTCGCCGTCTTCGTCGCCTGGTGGCTGGCCCTGCTGATCGCACTCGTCGCGCTGGCACTCGCCGGACTGCGCCGCCTGTTCGGCGGCAGGCGGGACGAGTGCACGCATGACGGCACGGTCATTCTCGAAGGCAAATTCACCGAAGTGGGGCGTGATTCCCGCCCCCCGCCGGACCGCGATCAAGTGTCGCCCTGACGCCCCGCGAGGAAAGCAAAAAAGGCGCGAGTGCCATCGCCCCCGCGCCTTCCGTACTTCTTACACATCCCGGACATTTCCGTCGCCGCCTGCCCGGCCGCCATGCTTGCAGGCGCTATACGCTGCGGAAATGCCGGTTTCACCCTGTCGCCCTCCCTGAGCCAGGAGGGACAACAATCACACTTGCTGGAACGAATCCTACGCGACCGGGCAGAAATAATCCGTGAATTCCGTCACGTAACGGGCTTTGTTTGCAACGTCTTTTCAAGACACCACGCGGTCTCACGAAGGAGCCGTTTTGCGGCCGTCAGTCTGGATGACCGGTAGTGCAGAGCACCGGCAGGCGGTTTACTTGATGCGGGTAAGGTGCGGCCGGGACGGGCCGTTCGTGGGCGGGGACTCTGGGGACTCGGGTGCGCCCTCTTCCTCCGCGACGGCCGGCTCGCCGACGGGTTTGTCGACCTCGAAGGCCATGCCCTGCCCGTTCTCGCGAGCATAGATGGCGGCGATGTTGTCGACGGGGATGGAGATCGACTGCGCGACACCACCGAAGCGGGCCTGGCAGGTAATGAGGTCATTGCCCATGTGCAAGTTCTGCACTGCCTCTGCACCGAGGTTGAGCACGATCAGGCCGCCGCGCACGTACTGACGCGGCACCAGGGTGTGCGCGTCGACTTGCACGGAAACGTAGGGCGTAAAGCCTTGATCGACGCACCACTCGTGGAGGGCACGCAGCAGGTAGGGCTTGGTGGATACGACGCTCATGGATCGGGCGCCGTCAGGGCGCGGGCACGCCCTAGCGGCGCATCACCTTTTCGGAAGGGGTCAAGGCATCGATGAAGCCCTGCCGGCTGAAGATGCGCTCGGCGTACTTCATGAGCGGAACGGCCGTCTTCGGCAACTCGATGCCGTAATGATCGAGGCGCCACAGCAGCGGCGCGATGGCGACATCGAGCATGGAGAACTCATCGCCGAGCATGAACTTCTGCTTGTTGAACACCGGGGCAAGCTCGGCGAGGCGATCGCGCACGTGCAGGCGGGCCTTCTCGGCGGCCTTGAGATTTTTCTCCAGCGCCTCGATGTGGGAGAACAGCTCCTGCTCGAAGGTGAACAACAACTGGCGCGCACGGGCCCGCATGATCGGGTCCGGCGGCATCAGTTGCGGGTGCGGAAAGCGTTCGTCGATGTACTCGTTGATGATGTTGGCCTCGTAGAGCACAAGGTCGCGGTCAACCAGCACCGGCACGCGGTTATAGGGGTTGATGACGGCGATATCCTCGGGCTTGTTGAAGAGGTCGACGTCGATCACCTGGAAATCCATCCCCTTCTCGTAAAGGACGATCCGGCAGCGATGGCTGAACGGGCAGGTAGTACCCGAATACAAGGTCATCATGGTATTCCCGCTCCAGGAATAGTCGGCATCGCGCACCACGCGGCGGACGCGCGGTGCGTTGAAATCACGATGTCCGAGAAACTGCATGGCGGCTTGGCTCAGTCAGGGTTAATGAATGTCTTTCCAGAACGCGCGCTTCATCGCATAGGCGACGACGAAGAACACGGCCAGAAAGAGCAGCACGGCGACGCCGAGCTGCTTGCGGAATTGGGCCTGCGGTTCGCCCATCCAGACCAGGAAGGCGACGAGATCGCCGACGGCGTCGTCGTACTCCTTGGGCGTGAGCTTGCCGGGCTTGGCCAATGAAAGCTTGTGGTCGGCGCCCATCACCTGTTCGCCCTGCAGTTCCCACAGGACGTGGGGCATGCCGACGCTGGGAAAGGCAACGTTGTTCCAGCCGGTCGGTCGCGCCTCGTCACGGTAGAATCCGCGCAGATAAGTATACAGCCAGTCGGCCCCGCTGCCGTCCTCGGAGGCGCGCGAGCGGGCAATCAGCGACAGGTCGGGCGGCCAAGCGCCGAAGAACAGCTTGGCTTCCTTGCGCGACATCGAGATACCCATCGGCTCACCGATCTTCCCGGCGGTGAACATCAGGTTGTCCTTGATTTGCTGCTCGGTCAGGCCGATGTCCATGAGCCGGTTGAAGCGCACGTAGCTGGCGCCGTGGCAATTCAGACAGTTGTTCACGAACAGCTTGGCACCGTTCTGCAGGGCGGCCGGGTCGGTGGAGCGGTCGGGCGCACGGTCGAGCCTGACTCCCTCGCTGGCCAGCAAGCCTAATGGCGCGAGCAGAATCGCCACGAAAAGCCCCATGCGCATGGCGGCTCTCATCGGGTGACCCTTTCCGGCACGGGCTTGCATTTGTCGATGCGGGTGTACCAGGGCATGAGCAGGAAGAACAGGAAATAGATGATCGTGCAGATCTGCGAAATGACGGTGTAGGCCGGCGTCGGCGCCTGCATGCCGAGGTAGCCGAGGATGAAGAAGGCGACGACGAAGATGCCCAGCGCCGACTTGTAGATCGGGCCGCGGTAGCGGATCGACTTGGCCGGGCTGCGATCCAGCCAGGGCAGGAAGAACAGGATCACCACGCCGAGCCCCATGAAGATCACGCCCCACAGCTTGGCGTCGATCCAGAAGAAGTTCACCGTGTTGGCGCGCAGGATCGAGTAGAACGGCGTGAAGTACCACACCGGGGCGATGTGCGGCGGCGTCTGCAGCGGGTCGGCCGGGATGAAGTTGTTGAACTCCAGGAAGTAGCCGCCCATCTCCGGCGCGAAGAAGACGATCATGGAGAAGACCATCAGGAACACCACCACGCCGACGATGTCCTTCACCGTGTAGTACGGGTGGAAGGGGATGCCGTCGAGGGGAATGCCCTTCTCGTCTTTCCTGGCCTTGATCTCGATGCCGTCCGGGTTGTTCGAGCCGACTTCGTGCAGCGCCAGAATGTGCGCGGCGACGAGGCCGATCAGCGCCAGCGGAATGGCGATGACATGGAAGGCGAACATGCGGTTGAGGGTGGCATCGGCAATGACGTAGTCGCCGCGGATCCAGGTGGCGAGATCGCCGCCGATGACGGGGATGGCGGAGAACAGGCTGAGGATCACCTGGGCGCCCCAGAACGACATCTGGCCCCAGGGCAGCAGGTAGCCGGCAAAGGCCTCCGCCATCAGGCAGAGGTAGATCAGCACGCCGAAGATCCACAGCAGTTCGCGCGGCTTGCGGTAGGAGCCGTAGAGCATGCCGCGGAACATGTGCAGGTAGACCACGATGAAGAAGGCCGAGGCGCCGGTGGAGTGCATGTAGCGGATCAGCCAGCCCCAGGGCACGTCGCGCATGATGTACTCGACGCTGGCGAAAGCCACCGGCACGCCGGCGGCGTTGAGCGAGGCGTCCGGCTTGTAGTGCATCACCAGGAAGATGCCGGTGACGACCTGCATCACCAGCACCAGCAGGGCGAGCGAACCGAAGAAATACCAGAAGTTGAAGTTCTTCGGCGCGTAGTACTCGGAGAGATGGCCCTTCCAGTTCGCCGTCAGCGGGAAGCGGGCATCGACCCATTCCAGCAGGTTGCCCGCACGCGAACCGTCCGACTTGTATTTCTCGAAGTTGCTGCTGGCCATGTCGTGCGTTCCCTTATGCCTTCTTGTCTTCGCCGATCAGGATGCGCGTGTCGGACATATAGTAATGCGGCGGCACCTCGAGATTGTCCGGCGCCGGCTTGTTCTTGTAGACGCGGCCGGACAGGTCGAAAGTCGAGCCGTGGCAGGGACAGAGAAATCCGCCAGGCCAGTCGGCGGAAATACCGGATGCGGCCCCAACCGCGAACTTGTCGGTGGGCGAGCAGCCGAGATGAGTGCAAATGCCGACGACGACGAGGTAATCCGGCTTGATCGAGCGATCCTCACCCTTGATGTAGGCAGGCTGGTTCGGGCGTTTGGATTCGGGATCGGCAAGCTGATCATTGATCTTCGGCAGCGACGCGAGCATCTCCTTGGTGCGGTGCACGATCCACACCGGCTTGCCGCGCCACTCAACGCGCATCATCTCGCCGGGCGCAAGCTTGCTGATGTCGGCCTCGACCGGGGCTCCCGCCGCCTTGGCGCGCTCGGAGGGCGCCATGCTGGCCAGGAAAGGTACCGCCGTCGCGACGGTCGCCACGCCTCCCACGGCTGCAGTGGCGAAAACCAGGTTCCGCCGGCTGCAATCGACTTCCGTTTCGCTGCTGCTCATGACCTCGATTTCCTGAAGAGGGGTGTAAATCCAAAAGCTTGAAGATTATACATAAAAATCAATGGGAATTGAAAGCAAAACCGTGAAAACCCGCGCCAGGACTGGGTTTCCGCACGCTGGCAGGGACACCGTATTTCCGTCCGTCCCGGCCCGCCAGCACCAGGAAAATCCCATCCGGGCGGGCGCCCGGCCGGCATCAGAGCGGTCTGCGCTCGATCAGGGCCTGAGCGATGGTGCCGGCGTCGGTGTGCTCGATTTCGCCGCCCACGGGCAGGCCGCGGGCGATGCGTGAGACCCCCAGGCCGCGCGCGCGCAGTATCTCGCCGAGGTAGTGGGCGGTAGCCTCGCCCTCGTTGGTGAAGTTGGTGGCGAGGATCACCTCCTTCACCACCCCGTCGCAGGCGCGCGCCAGCAGGCGCTCGAGATGGAGCTCCTTCGGGCCGATCCCGTCGAGGGGCGAGATATGGCCCATCAGGACGTAGTACATACCCTGGAAGGCGTGGGTCTGTTCCAGCATGTTGAGATCGGCCGGCATCTCGACCACGCACAGGAGCGAAGCATCGCGCCGAAGCGAGGCGCAACGCTCGCATACCTCGTCTTCGCTGAAGGCATTGCAGCGGCCGCAGTGGCGCAGGACCTGCATGGCGTGCTCGAGCGCCATGGCCAGGCGACGGGCGCCCTTCTGGTCGCGCTGCAGCAGGTGGTAGGCCATGCGCTGTGCCGACTTGGGACCTACGCCGGGCAGGCAGCGCAGGGCCTCGACGAGCTCATCGAGAGCAGTGGGCAGCGCCATCAGAAGGGCAGCTTCATCCCCGGTGGCAGGTTGAGGCCGGCGGTGAAGCCGTTCATCTTCTCGGTCACGGTGGCTTCGACGCGACGCACGGCGTCATTCACCGCGGCGGCGACGAGGTCTTCGAGCATTTCCTTGTCGTCGGCGAGCAGCGAAGAATCGATGCTGATGCGGCGCACGTCATGCTTGCAGGTCATCGTCACCCTGACCAGGCCGGCGCCGGACTGGCCCTCGACCTCGATGGCCGCCAGCTGCTCCTGCGCCTTCTTCATGTTCTCCTGCATCTGCTGGGCCTGCTTCATCAGGCCGGCGAGTCCGCCTTTCATCATGTGTGCATCTCCGCTAAAGGGGCTTGATGGATTGTTCGCTGATCGTGGCGTCGAAAGTTTCGATCATGTCGCGCACGAAGGCATCCTGTTCGAGCGACTCGATCGCGCGGCTCTGTTTCTCCGTCCGTGCATTCTGCGCACGCTTGGCCGGCGTCTCGCCGTTCAGCTCGCCGATGTCGATCGACAGCTTGAGCGGCCGGCCGACATGCGCCGTCAGCGCGGCCTGCAGCTTCTCCTGCGTCGCCTTGTTCATGAGCAACGACTTGTGCGCCGGATCGAGACGCAGCTTGAACGCAGTCCCGGATTGTTCGGCCAACTCGCAATGATGGGCCAGTTCGCGCACCATGCCGCCGAGCTTCAGCTGCTCCAGCAGGGCGTGCCAGTCACCGGATGCAGCCGGCGCAGCATCCATCATCGGAGCAGCATCCGCCTTCGGCTCTGCAGCGGGCACGGAGATTGCCGCGGGCCTGGCGGCCGGCGCCGGTCTCGCCGCAGCCTGCTTGCCGGTGGCGGAGCCCTCCGGCAAGCCGACCGGGAGTCCGGCCGGCGTTTCCGGGTTGAACGCAACCAGCCGCAGCAAGGTCATGAGGAAGCCGGAATATTCGTCCGGCGCCAAAGAAAGATCATTGCGTCCGTTGATGGCGATCTGGTAGCAGAGCTGGAGAAACTCGGCATCGAGTCCGCCCGCATAGCCGGACAGGCGCGCGCGCTCGGTTCCGTCGACGATGGCTTCCGGCGCGATCTGCACCAGCGCAATGCGATGCAACTGGGTGGCCAGTTCCTGCAGAGCCGAATCGAAGGACAGACTGCGCGCATCCATTTCGGCGGCGACAGCCAGCATGGCCCGGGCATCGCGCGCAACCAGCGCATCCAGCAGGGCGAACAGGTGATCCTCCCCCATCGTGCCGAGCATGTCGCGCACGCCGGCGTCCTCGACACGCCCAGCGCCATGGGCGATAGCCTGGTCGAGCAGGGAAAGCGCATCGCGCATGCTGCCGGCAGCCCCCTTGGCGATATGACGCAGGGCGGCCGGCTCGAATGGGATCTGCTCGGACGCGAGAATGCCCGAAAGGTGCTCGACGATATGGCCCAGCGGCATCTGCTTGAGATTGAACTGCAGGCAGCGCGAAAGCACCGTCACCGGAATCTTCTGCGGGTCGGTGGTGGCCAGGATGAACTTGATGTGCTCTGGCGGCTCCTCCAGCGTCTTCAGCATGGCGTTGAAGGCCGAGGTGGACAGCATGTGCACCTCGTCGATGACATACGCCTTGAAGCGGCCGCGCGTCGGCGCATAGGTGGCATTCTCGAGCAGCTGGCGCATCTCGTCGACCTTGGTGTTGGTCGCCGCATCGACCTCGATGAGGTCCACGAAACGGCCGGCGTCGATCTCCTGGCAGGAACTGCAGGTACCGCAGGGCTTCGAAGTAATGCCGGTCTCGCAGTTGAGCGCCTTGGCGAGGATGCGCGCGATCGTCGTTTTGCCGACGCCGCGCGTGCCGGTGAAAAGATAGGCGTGGTGCAGCCGCTGCTGATCCAGGGCATGGGTCAGGGCACGCACGACGTGCTCCTGCCCTACCAGCGTTTCGAAGGATCGGGGACGCCACTTGCGCGCAAGGACCTGATAGCTCATAGGTCGATTTTAACAGAGGGAGTGAACTCCTCCCGCCCCGCCGGAAACGGGAAAAGCCAAGACGGCATGCGATCTCGATAAATGCCGCGGCAAAAACTCACGACACAAAAAACTCGTGACAAAAAAACCGCAAACTTCTTGACGCAACCATCGAATTTAAATAAAATTCGCGAAATTGATGCATTCAGACGCGGGGTGGAGCAGTCTGGCAGCTCGTCGGGCTCATAACCCGAAGGTCATAGGTTCAAATCCTATCCCCGCAACCACAAATAAACAATAAGGCCAATCACTTAGCGGTGGTTGGCCTTATTGCTTTGGCATTTGGCGCGTATGCGCTGCCTATTGCGGGCAACAAAATGAAACGCCATCCGGCACTCGTTGATCTTTCCCGGGACCATTACAACAAAGCGCTGAAATGGGCGCGGGACGCCGGGCTGGCCGCCCGCACCGGCGATCCGGCGCAGATTGAAGCAGTCGCCGGGCAGGTCGTGGAAGCCTTCGCCAGCGAATTCCTGCCGCATTTCCAGACCGAGGAAGCCGGCATCCTTGGGCTTCTGGCACGGGCAGGCGAACGTGATCTGGTTGAACGCGCCCTGTCCGATCATGCCGATTTGCGTGCCATCGCGACCGCACTGGAAGCGCCCGATGCGCAAACGCTGCAGCGATTTTCCGAGCGGATGGCCGCTCATGTCAGGTTCGAAGAGCGCCAATTGTTCGAGGCTGCGCAGCGCTATCTCGAATCCTCCGCAAACTGAAATCCGCCGGCGACCGGGCTCGCCGACCGCAACGACGTAATGCAAAAATGACACCAGGCACCGCCGGGCTGGTATCATTATTTTCCCGAGCGCATGCCGCATGCGCCATGACAAAACCCGAATTCAACATCATGAAAAACCGAGTCGTCGACCAGTGGATCGAGGATTTTCTGCGCGAACGGCCCGTTCGCGCCAACTCGCTCATCATCACCATCTATGGCGACTCGATATCCCCGCACGGCGGCTCGGTCTGGCTGGGCAGCTTCATCAATCTCGTTGGTGCATTCGGCATCAATGACCGGCTGGTCAGGACCAGCGTTTTCCGCCTGTCGAAGGACGGCTGGCTGGCTTCCGAACATATCGGACGCCGCAGCTACTATGGCCTGACCCCGACGGGATGGCGCCGCTTCGAGCATGCCCACCGTCGCATCTATTTCCAGCCGAAAGCACAATGGGAGGGAGACTGGCAGATCGTCATCACGACAGGCGGCGACCTGACCCCCGCGCAACGCGATGACGTCCGCAAGGAACTGCAATGGGAGGGATTCGGGCAGATTGCGCCCGGCGTGCTGGCGCACCCTTCCGCCAACCTGGATCCGCTGCTCGACATCCTGCGGAGCAACCAGGTGCAGGACAGTGTGGTGGTCCTGCGCGCGAAAAGCCTGGGGACGCTGGCGAACAAACCCACGCGGGATCTGGTCCGCGAGTGCTGGAACCTGGAGCTGGTTTCAAAGGATTACAAGCATTTCTTGGAACGCTTTCGCTCCGTTCTCAAGGCACTGAAAAGCGCGCGCGAACTGGATCCCGAACAGTGCTTCGTCGTGCGCACGCTGCTGATGCACGAGTTCCGCCGCACTCTGCTGCGCGACCCGCAATTGCCCGGCGAGCTGCTGCCGCACGACTGGCCCGGCAACGCTGCAAGGGAGCTTTGTCGCGAACTGTATGTCCTGACGCGAAAGCAGGCCGAGAGCCATCTCATGTCCGTGCTGGAAACCGCCAGCGGCCGTCTGCCGGAAGTTGCGCCGTATTTCTACGAGCGATTCGGCGGCTGGGGAGCGGAATGAGGACGGTCCATACCCGGCATAGACTGGTGCCGGCAGCAGGAATCGAACCCGCGACCTTCTGATTACAAA
>JBDHRL010000095.1:0-9411 GCA_039807535.1 Rhodocyclaceae bacterium | reverse complement strand
GCGGGTGGGTTTGGCGATTCACCCATACCCTACACCCTAGGATGGCCCATCGTCATATGCTGTTTTGGACAAGAGTGTCTTGTCTTCTTTCTTTTCCCGATGGGGGCCGGGGTTGTCCGGGCCACGCAACCGCCCATTACGGTGGATTGCAGCAAGCCGCTGGAAGTGCTGGCGCCGATTCCGGCTGAGACACCGTCCGATTGCCCGGCCTGTGGCGCGGCGTTTGATTTCATCGTGCAGGACATCGAGGAAATCAATCGGCTCTCGCAAGAGGTGAACAGGGAACGCGCCGCCCTGCGTGCCCTTTTCTGCAACGCCGACAATACGCCAAAGATTGCCAAGCCGCCGGAGGACTGCCCGACGCCCAAGCGTGTGGAGTTGTCGATGATCTGGGCCGGCCCGGAGGCCGGGCGGTTCAAGGGGCACGAACGGGCGGCCACGCGCTTGGGAACCTTGATCGATCAGGAAACCTACTACAGCCTGGATGAGATGTTCAGCATCATTGCGGAAAAGGTCGGGCAGCCGGTGGATGTGACCGGACGCTGCGGCAATTGCCTGAGCATCCTGAGATTGACTGCGCATGGTGACGAAAAGGATTCGCTCGGCCTGCGCATCGGGCCGGCCATTCTTGCACCGCAGGAAGTGGATGCCAACGGTGTCAAGCCCAACGCCAGTCGCCAGGTGCTCGACATCATGATGCGGTTGCGCGGCTACATGTGCAATGACGGCCTCTTGCAGATCTATCAGTGCAATGCCGGCACCGGCGAGAAAGGCAAGCAGGTCGGCCAGGCGGTGGCCGATTACATGGGTGTTGATGTGACGGCCCCCGACTATTCGGTGCCCATGGGCTATTGCCAGTCCATACCCGACAGCCTGAATGACCCCAACGATCCGGCCAAAAGCGGCTGGCATCCCTTCCGACCGAAGGACAAGGTCGATTCGCATGAGGCCTGGGTGCAACACCAGGCGCGCGTCATCCAGAACCGAATCAACGTGCTCATGGAAAAACACAGCCGCCTCATGAAGCGACTTGGTGAGGACCGCATGGCCTACCGCGAATGCGTGCGCGAGCAATGCCCGCCGCCCGCCCCCGCCACCCCTCCCGTCGGCGTCATTCCCGGGGGTGGGGTCGGCACCGGGCCGGTCAAGGCGGAACCGGGCAAAGCATGGAGCGTGGAGAATCCCTGCCCGGAATGCAGGCAGTACATGGAAGCCGCGGAAATGGCGCGCAAGGCCGCGGCGGCTGTCGAGGTCGGCATCAACAAGCTGCGCAAGCCCATTGCCGATGCGCGTTCACAGCAGAAGGCGGCGCAGGACCGCGTTGCCCGGCTGCAGACGGAGATTGATGCCATCGCCTCGCGGCGCGATGGTGGCAGCGCCTATGACCCGCAAAGCGGCATTACCACGGAATCCGTGACCCAGCCCGACGGCCGGGTGCGCATCACCGTGCGCGATGCCAGCGGCAAGGTGCTGGAAGAGCGCTTCCGCGAGCGGCGCGACGTGGCCAGGCTGCGCGAGCAGATGGCGACGGAAGAGCAGAAGCTGGCCGAGATCGACAGGATGATTGGCAAATTGCAGGCCGACATGAACCGCCTGGTGGCCGAGCGCGATGCGCAACTTAAAGCGGCCGAGCAAGCCCTGGCCGCGCTCAGGGACTGCCTGAAAAGACGCTGCGACGTGGCGGAAAAAAATGCCTGTGTATTTCCGCCGGCGAAGCCCGTCATTATCGGCCCGCGCGAGAAGTTCGGCTACGGCGACGAGCAGAAGGCGGGCGAGGTCGGCAAGGCGGCGCTGGGCATCCTCGGTGGTTTCCTCGGTGGCAGGGGCGGTGGTGGTGGTGGCGGCGGACGCGGCGGCGGGGGTAGCCCCTTCCAGGGCGGGCCTTCGGGCGGAGACAAGCCGCGGCTGGCCGACGATCCGATCCGCGACAAGCAGACCTTCACCGATGCGCAGACGGGCACGGCGATCAAGGTCGGCGGCCAGTACCGGCCCGACGGCAAGCTGCTGGTGAGCGTGGACGTCGACAAGGCCGAGGACAAGGGCGTGGTGCATCACGCCGCGCTGGAGCGCCTGGTGCCGCAGCCGGACGGCTCGTGCAAGACGCAGGTGGCCGAGCCCATCGAGTGGCTGCATTACGAGATCTGGGAGGATTGGTGGGCGAAGATCCGCATTCAGCGCTACGAGAGCGTCGACGGCGGGCCGTGGCGCGAGACCGCCGATACGGGATGGCGCGACTGGGGCAGCGGCTCGCGCCTGCTGGAGAGCGGGGTGATGAGCGCCGACCAGATTCCGCGCACGGCGTGGGGCTCGATGGGCGCCGATCGTGCCTTCGGCGGGCCGCGCTCGGCCGGCGCGGTGTTCGACCCCGGCAAGCCGCAGGTCGTCGGCCAGCCGGCGCCGGAGCGCCTGGTGGTGCACGTCACGCGGCCGGGCCAGGACCCAGTGACGACGGTGCCGTTCACCCTCTATCCCACCTACGGCAGCGACGGCAAAGTGAGCTACACCGACAAGGCGCCAGACTGGCATCTCCTGCGGCCGCCGGCGGGCGGCATGCAGTAGATCGCGCGTGCCGGGGGAATGCGTCCGATATAATCGGCCGCATTTCCTTTTCGCCCGCTGACATGAAATACCGCGACCTGCGCGACTTCATCGCGCAACTGGAAAAGCTCGGCGAGTTGAAGCGCGTCGCTGCCGAAGTCGATCCGAAGCTGGAGATGACCGAGGTGTGCGACCGCGTGCTGCGCGCGGGCGGCCCGGCGCTGCTCTTCGAGAAGCCGAAGGGGCACGCGATGCCTGTGCTCGGCAACCTGTTCGGCACGCCGCACCGCGTCGCGCTGGGCATGGGCACGGAATCGCTCGATGCCCTGCGCGAGGTGGGCCGGCTGCTCGCCACACTGAAGGAACCCGAGCCGCCGAAGGGATTGCGCGACGCCTGGGACAAGCTGCCGCTGGTGAAAAAGGTGCTCGACATGGCGCCGAAGGAAGTCTCCTCGGCGCCCTGCCAGGAAGTGGTGTGGGAGGGCAAGGACGTCGACCTGTCGCGACTGCCCATCCAGACCTGCTGGCCGGGCGACGTCGCGCCGCTCATCACCTGGGGCCTCGTCGTCACGCGCGGGCCGCTGAAGAGCCGCCAGAACCTCGGCATCTACCGCCAGCAGGTGATCGCCCGCAACAAGGTCATCATGCGCTGGCTGCCGCATCGCGGCGGCGCGCTGGATTTCCGCGACCACACGCTCAAGCACCCCGGCCAGCCCTTCCCCGTCGCGGTGGCGCTCGGCGCCGATCCGGCCACCATCCTCGGCGCGGTGACGCCGGTGCCGGACACGCTGTCCGAATACCAGTTCGCGGGGCTCCTGCGCGGGGCGAAGACCGAGGTCGTGAAGTGCCTCGGCTCCGAGCTGCAAGTGCCGGCCTCCGCCGAGATCGTGCTCGAGGGCGTGATCCATCCGAACGAAACGGCCGTCGAGGGCCCCTACGGCGACCACACCGGCTACTACAACGAGCAGGCCGAGTTCCCGGTATTCACCATCGAGCGCATGATGATGCGCCGCAATCCGATCTACCACAGCACCTACACCGGCAAGCCGCCCGACGAGCCGGCGATGCTCGGCGTGGCGCTGAACGAGGTGTTCGTGCCGCTGTTGCAGAAGCAGTTCCCGGAGATCGTCGACTTCTACCTGCCGCCGGAGGGCTGCTCCTACCGCCTGGCGGTGGTGAGCATGAAGAAGCAGTACCCCGGCCACGCCAGGCGCGTGATGTTCGGCATCTGGAGCTTCCTGCGCCAGTTCATGTACACCAAGTTCATCATCGTCGTCGACGACGACATCGACGTGCGCTCGTGGCCCGAAGTGGTGTGGGCGCTGACCACCCGCGTCGACGCCGCGCGCGACACGCTGATCGCGCAGAACACGCCGATCGACTATCTCGATTTCGCCTCGCCGGTGGCGGGGCTGGGCAGCAAGATGGGCATCGACGCGACGAACAAGTGGCCGGGCGAGACGGCGCGCGAGTGGGGCCGTGTCATCGCGCAGGACGCCGCGGTGAAGCGGCGGGTGGATGAACTGTGGAAGGAGCTGGGACTATGACCGACATCGACCACGCCAGCGGACAGGCCATGCCGCCGCAGGGGCTGGTGACGCTGACGCACGTCATCTACGGCCTGCACGCCTTCAGCGCCGTGACCGGCCTGCTCGGCACGGCCTTCATCGTCACCGCCTTCCTCACCGGCTGGCCCTCGCTCATCGCCGTCGTCCTCAACTACGCCAAGCGCGGCGAGACGCGCGGCACGTATCTCGAGTCGCACTTCCGCTGGCAGATCCGCACCTTCTGGTTCGCCCTGCTGTGGGTGGTCCTCGCCGTGTTGGCGGGACTGACTTTCATCGGCCTGCCGCTGGCCTGGGTCATCGCCCTGCTGTCCGGCCTGTGGGTGCTCTACCGCATCGCGCGCGGCTGGCTGCGCCTCGTCTCGGAAAAGGGCATGCCGCTGTGAGCGCCCTCCGCCGGGAATTCGGCGTAACGCCCGCGCCTGCGAAGCTGCGCAGTGGAGCCGAATTATTGCCGCGCTCCGCTGCGCACGTTCCGAGGCGCGACGCCCCCGCGCGGCCCCCAAGGATGGCGCAGTCAACGACATGGAGCCGCGCAGCGGCGAACCACCGTCACCCCCTTCCCCGGGAAGGGGGTGGGGGAAAGGTGCTTCAATGAGCGAAGCGAAGGTCCGCGGCGAGCGCTTCTGCCTCTACGACACGGCCGCCATCGAGGCGGTGCTCGATCGCATGGCGGCGCAGGCGGCGACCTTCCTCGCCGGCGAGGCCGATCCGCTGCTGCTCGGCATCCTGCGCCGCGGCCAGCCGCTGGCGCAGATGCTGCAGGCGCGGCTGAAGCGGCGGCACGGCCTCGACGTGCCGTGCTACGGATTGAGGCTGAAGCGCTACGCCGACGACCTCACGCTGCTGCATCCGGAAACCGAGCTCACCGAGAACGCCGAGTTCTCCGCACGCGACCTCGCGCGCGCCACCGTGCTGGTGGTCGACGACGTGCTCTACGAGGGGCATTCGCTGGCGCGGGTGCTGGCCTACCTTTCGCGGCGCGGCGCGCCGGTGGTGCGCATCGCGGTGCTGGCCGACCGCTGCGTCGCCACGCTGCCGATCCGCGCCAACATCGTCGGCGTCAGGCTGCAGGTCGCGCCGGGCGACGTCGTCGAATGCAACGTGCCGCCGTACGAGAACGAGCTGAGAATCGAGCTGCTGCGCCCGTCAGGCGCCTGAGGGCGGGGGCGGCGCGCCGCGATCCTCCGGCAGCAGGCAGGCGGCCTTGCCGCAATCCTTGCGGAACACCGAGAGATGGCGGAACCAGATCCAGGCCAGCAGCGGCAGTGCGGCGACGAGGGCATAGTCGAGCATCGTCAGCGCCGCCTCGCCGTGCCACCAGGCCACGGCGGCGCGCACTGCCTCGATGAGCAGCACCATGTAGGCGAAGGCGGCGGCGAGCAGGGCCAGGCGGCGCATGCCCGACAGGCTATCAGAATTTCACGTTCAGGCCCGCGTAGACCGAGCGGCCCGCGCCGGGGACGGACGTCCCCCACTTCGGGGTCGTGGCGGCTGTCGTGCTGGCACTCATGGTCGTGCCCTGGCCCGTGTAGGCGCCGCCGAGCGGATGGTAGTAAAGCTTGTCGAAAAGGTTCTCGATGCCGAAATCGAGGCGCACCTGCTTCCAGGCATGGCTGGCACGCAGGTTGACCAGTCCGTAGCCCGGCGTGTCCATTTCGTTGCGCGCATCGGCGCCGCCGTTCTTGCCCTTCACCAACACGAGTTCGAGCGCGTTATCCCAGCCGCCGTGCTTGTGCGTCAGCGCCAGCCGGGCGTTGAGCGGCATGATGTTGTAGAGCCCGTCGCCGGTGTCGCGGTTCCGGCCGTTGGTGTAGCCGAGCATGCCCTTCAGGCCGAATTCGCCCAGCCCGGTCTTCGCCAGCGGCAGCTTGCCCGACAGGTCGAGGCCGTACAGGCGCGCCGACTGGTTCATGAACCTGAGCGTCGTGAACTGGCGCGCCAGCGGCACCGCGCGCGGCGCGTTGGCGGCGCCATCCCACTGGATGGCGTCGATGTAGTCGGTCACCCGCGTGTAATAGGGCGTCGCCTTGAATTCCCATCTGCGGTCGGCGGCATGCCAGTCGAAGGTGGCGGACAGCGTGTTGGCCTTTTCCGGCTTCAGCTTCAGGTTGCCGATGTAGCCGTTGCCGTCGCCGGCCCAGTTGACCATCAGCGCGGCCATCGTCCAGGTGGACCAGGTGTAGCGTTCGTGCAGGTTCGGCGAGCGCGTCTTGTGGGCGAAGCCGAACTCGATGTCGCGCGTGGCGTCCGGCGTATAACGCGCCAGCACGGTCATGTCCCAGTTGTTGTCGGTCTTGCTGCGGTCGGCGTTGTTGAAATTGGCCGCATCGGGCGTCTGGTTGCTGCCGCCTCTGGCGCCGGGCACGGTGGGGAAAGTGTTGAGGTTGTAGCCATGCACCCTGCCGGCATTCATGTCCACCCGTTCGAAGCGCAGACCGGCCAGCGTCATCCACTGCGGGTCGAAGCGCCGTTCCCACTCGCCGAAGAGCGCGCTGCGGTCGCGTTCGCCGTCCCGGATGTTCCAGAACGTGTTCGGCCACATGCCGGCGCCGGATGCCGGCCACCAGTCGTCGAGCCGGTAGCGTTGCAGCTCGCCGCCCAGGCGCAGCAGATCCTGCCGGGTGAGGTCGATGTTGGCCTTGAGCGTGGCGCCGGTGTTCCTGCTGGCGGTGTGCATCGGCATGCCGGCGGCGCAGGCGGCGCCGATCGCGCCGCAGGGCGCGCCCGGCCAATCGGGCGTTCCGGCCCGGTACCAGTACTTCTTGTCGGCACCGAAGTCCATGAAGTGGTCGACCTCCTCGTGGTAGGCGCGCGCTTCCAGCGAGCCCCAGTCGAACTGGCCCAGATAGCGCAGGTTCAGGCGATGCTGGGTGTTCTCCAGCAGGTCCATGCGCTGGTTCGGCCACAGCTGGGAGGGCATGTCCTGGAAGCCCAGCCTGGCTTCGACGAGGTGGTTGCCGCCCTTGAAGGCGATGCCCAGGGTGTGGTTGCGCGTTTCGTAGGCCGTCGAGCCGACCTCGTTGCGCGACAGGGTGTGGCCGGGGCGGCCGGTGAAGGCGGGATCGTTGCCCGGCCCGAATATCCGCGCCTTGAAATTGCCGCCGGCCTCGTAGTTGTCGGATCGGGCCGTTGCGCCGGTGTAGCTGGCGCTGAAGGATTCGGTGGCGTAGGTGGCGGAAAGGTTGGCGCCCCAGGCGTTGCCGTTGCTGCGGAAGAAGGCGCCGGCCTCGCCCTTGACGAGATGCCCCTGGCCGGGCGTGGCGAAGACGGGCTCGGCCGTCTCGGCGACGATGGCGCCGCCGATGCTGTCGCCGCCGACGCTGACCGGTGCAAGGCCGGCGTAGATCTTGATCGCGCCGACCTGCGACGGATCGAGATAGGACAGCGGCGGATTCATGTGGTTGGGGCAGGCGGAGAGCAGATCCATGCCGTCGACCTTGACGCGCAGCCGGTCGTCGGCCATGCCCTGGAGGACCGGCAGGCTGGAGACGCCGCCCGATCCTTGCAGGGCGATGCCGGGCACGTCGCGCAGCAGGCTGGCGGTGTCGCTGGTGGCGGGGCGCAGCGCCTGCATGGCCCGGGCATTCACGGTCTCGCCGGCGGCCGGCAGTGCGCTTTCCTTCGGCGCGCTGACGACGACGGGACGCAGCGTGGTTTCCTGCGCGGCGGCAGCGAAGGGCAGGGCGGCCAGCAGCAGAGGCAGCGGACGCAGGCGGGGGCGCAGCTTCATGTCAATTCTCCGGGGAATGTCGGCAAAGGGCGACATTCTAGGGAGCGGCCTGCGTCTTGCCACTGTGACACAGTGTCGCAGCGGCATTGCCGCCGCCGTCCTGCGGCGACTGACTTTCCCTGGCTTTTCCTAGCAGTTGCGCGCGTAAGCGCACTCGAGCAGCGCATCCTGCGCCGCCCTGGTGGCGGCGGCATTCGGATGGTTGGCGAGGAACACCACGATCGCGCGCTTGCCGCGCCGGTCCAGCACGTAGCCGGCGAGCGCGCGCACGCCCTCGAGGTAGCCGGTCTTGACGTGCGCCTGGCCGGCGACGCCGCTGCCGTTCACGCGCTTCTTCATGGTGCCGTCGATGCCGGCGAGCGGCAGCGAGGCGATGAACTCCGGCATCACCGGGCTGGCCCAGGCGGCCAGCAGCAGGCGGCCGAGGCTCTCCGCGCTGATGCGGTCGCTGCGCGAGAGGCCGGCGCCGTTCTCGATCGACAGCTCGGGCAGGCGCAGTTCCTTCTGCGCCAGCCAGGCGCGCAGCGCCGCCTCGGCGTCCTCGGCGCGCACCGGCCGCCCCGCCTTTTCCGCGCCCAGGGTCAGGTAGAGCTGGCGCGCCATGACGTTGTTGCTGAACTTGTTGATCTCGCGCACCACCTCGGCGAGCGGCGGCGATTCCCCGCGCGCCAGCAGGCGTGCGCCGGCCGGCACGCCGCCCTCGCGCGCGTTGCCCTCGTGGCGTCCGCCCAGTTCGCCCCACAGCTGGCGGAAGACGCCGGCGACGAACTGCGGATGTTCGAGCACGGCGACGTGGCGGCTCTTCTCCCCGCAGGACGCCGGATAGCTGCCGGTGAGGATCAGACGCGCCGCCGCGCCGCCCGGCACGAAGTCCATGCGGATCGTGTCGTGCCAGGCCGCGCTGCAGGCGCCGTCGGACAGCTTGACGAGGTTCACCACGTCGAGCTGCGCCGGCGCCGGTTCGGCACTGACGGCGAGCGTGCGCGCCTTCCCGTCGGGCAGGAAGTCGAGGCGCAGCGACTTGTAGTTGAGCAGCAGCGCGTCCGGTCCGACGTTGTAGGGCCGCAGGGGCTCGCCGTCGAAACCGGCCGGGTCGTGCCGGTCGGGCGCGAAGTGGCTGCGATCGAACACCAGGTCGCCGCGGATCTCGCGCAGGCCCCGCGCGCGCAACTGGCGCAGCAGCAGCCAGAACCGCTCGAAGTCGAGCTTCGGATCGCCATAGCCCTTCAGCACCAGGTCGCCTTCGAGCACGCCATCCTTCAGCGGTCCGGTGACCCAGGCCTCGGTCTTCCAGGTGTAGGCCGGCCCGAGCAGTTCCAGCGCGGCGTAGGTGGTGAGGAGCTTCATCACCGAAGCCGGGTTCATCGGCTTCACGGCATTGAAGCTGGCGCGCGGCATGCGCGCATCGACGTCCTGCACCAGCACGGCAACCGCCGTGTCCGGCACGCCGGCCGCCTTCAGGACGCGCGCGACCGGCGGCGGAAGACGCTCGTCTGCCGACTGGGCGCGGCCTGCGCGGGGCGCCAGCACCAGGAACGGCATCAGGGCAAGCAAAATCACGCGTGGGGCGGCAGT
>JBDHRL010000094.1:0-9731 GCA_039807535.1 Rhodocyclaceae bacterium | reverse complement strand
CCCGGCGCCCATTCCCAGGGTGAAACGCTGGATGAAGTCAATCGAAACCTGCACGACGTCATTGAAATGCTACTCGAAGACGGCGAACCCAAGCCTGAGTCCGAGTTTGTCGGAGTTCAGAACGTTGCCATAGCTTGAGTCATGGGCAATGTCCCCGTCCTCAAACCCAATGAAGTCATAGCGATTCTCATCAAACTCGGCTTCACCGAAGTTCGCCAACGCGGCTCGCACAAATAATTCCGCGACGCTTCCGGCCGCTGCACGACGGTTCCGTTTCATCAGGGCCGTGACATCTCCCCAATCCTGCTTCGTCAAATCGCCAAGGACATCGGCCTCGCACTCGACGAATTGCTCAAGCACGGATAGATCATTCCGCACGATCGCCGCTCAATGGCGCCGCACTATGCGGCTGCGCTCGCCGTCCTGCGCAGACTGACTTTAGCTGATCCGCTCGATGAACCCGGCCATCGCCTCGAGCGTGGCCTGGGGCTGGTCCTTGTGCGGGGAGTGGCGGCAGTCGGCGAGCATCAGGATTTCGACGTCGCCCTTGGCCTGCCGGCGGATGGCCTCGACCTGCGCCGGCGTGCCGTACTCGTCGTCCGCGCCCTGGAGGGCGAGTACGGGACAAGTCACGTGCGGCAGATATTCCTCGATGTTCCAGGCGCGGAAGTCGGGGTGCAGCCAGATGTCGTTCCAGCCCCAAAAGGTCTTCGCGGCATCGCGGTGGTACTTGCCGAGCTTCTGGCCGAGGTCGGTGGTCTCGAAGGCGACCTTGGCCTGGGCGATGCTGGCGATGGAAATGTCCTCAACGAAGACGTGCGGCGCCATGAGGATGAGGCCGGCGACTTCGCGCCGCGCCCCGCCGGCGTGGATCAGCGCGATCGAGCCGCCGTCGGAGTGGCCGACCAGCACCGGCCTGTCGATGCCGAGCGTGTCGAGCAGTTCGGGCAGCGCGACCTGCGCCTCGTCGTGCATGTAGCGCACGCCGAAGGATTCCGTCAGCCAATCGGACTGGCCGTAGCCGTAGCGCGAGTACACCAGCGTGCGGCAGCCGGTGGCGTTGGCCACTTTCACCGGGAAGTCGCGCCACATCGCCAGCGAGCCGAGGCCCTCGTGCAGGAAGACCAGCGTCGGGCGGTTGAGCTGGTGCGCCGGGATGAGCTGGTATTCGAGGTTGTGGCCGGCGGCCTGGATGAATCCGGTTTGCATTTACTTGGCAGTAAGAAAAGCGATTAACCACGGAGGACACGGAGAGCACGGAGAAAGCAAAAGGAAAAAAATGATTTTGTCCTGCTTTTCTCTGTGTCCTCCGTGTCCTCCGTGGTTCATGCTTCTCGCCCTATACCCCGAGGAAGCGGTGCATCAGCTCTTCGTTGTCCGACAGTTCGCTCGGCGTACCGGCAAAGACCACGCGGCCCTTGACCAGCACCACGCTGCGGTCGGCCAGCGTCATCACGGCGCCGTAGTTCTTGTCGACGATCACCGTGGCGATGCCGGAGGCGCGGATGGTGCGGATGATGTTCCAGATCTCCCGGGCGATCAGCGGCGCGAGGCCCTCGGTCGCCTCGTCGAGGATGAGCAGGTCGGGGTTGGTCATCAGCGCGCGGCCGATGGTGAGCATCTGCTGCTCGCCGCCGGAGAGCTGGGCGCCGCCGTTGCTGATGCGCTCGCCCAGGCGCGGGAAGGTGGCCATGACGCGCTCGAAATCCCATTCCTTGCGGCCGTCGACGCCGGCGCGCGCCGCCATGACGAGGTTCTCGCGCACCGTGAGGTTCGGGAAGATGCCGCGCCCTTCCGGCACGTAGGCGATGCCGGCGCGGGCGATGGCGTGCGGCGCGGCCTGCGTCATGTCGCGGCCGCGCACGCGCACCGAGCCCTGCTGCGGCCGCACCAGGCCGAGCATGGACTTCAGCAGCGTGGTCTTGCCCATGCCGTTCCTGCCCATCAGGCCGATGCACTCGCCGCGCGCGACGGAGAAGTCGACGCCGTGCAGGATGTGGCTGACGCCGTAGAAGCTGTGCAGGCCGCTCGCTTCGAGCAACAGTTCAGCCATGGAGGTTGTCCTCCCCGCCGAGGTAGGCGAGCTGCACGGCGGGGCTGTTGCGCACCGCTTCGGGCGTGCCGGATTCGATGACTTCGCCGTTCACCATGACGGTCAGCCTGTGCGCCACGGCGAAGACGGCGTCCATGTCGTGCTCGATGAGCATGATGGCATGGCCTTCGCTGAGTTCCTTGATGAGCTCCACCATCCGCTGCGATTCATGCGGGCCCATGCCGGCGAGCGGCTCGTCGAGCAGCAGCACGCGCGGCTGCGTCGCCAGGCACATGGCGATCTCGAGCTGGCGCTGCTCGCCGTGCGAGAGCGTGGCGGCGATGCGGTCGCGGCGGTGCGCCAGGCCGGCCGCCTCCATGGCCGCCTCGGCCTGGCGGTTGATGTCGCTGAAAGCCAGCGCGCGGCTGAAGGCACGCCAGGCGTGCGGCGCGCGCGACTGTGCGGCGAGGCGGCAATTCTCGAACACCGGAAATGGCAGGAAGATGTTGGTCTTCTGGTAGCTGCGACCTACACCCAAGCGCGAGATGCGGTGCGAGGGCAGCCCGGCAAGATCGCCGCCGCCGTAATGGATTTGGCCGGAGGTGGGCGGCAAGTCGCCGGAGAGCAAGTTGGTAAGCGTGGTCTTGCCGGCGCCGTTGGGGCCGATGACGGCATGCACCTCGCCGACGTGCAGGTCCACCGAGACGTTGTTCACGGCGATGAGGCCGCCAAAGCGCCGCGTCAGGCCGCTGGTGTGCAGGACGGCGTCACTCATGCTCGGCCTCCGTCGCTTCAGCCGCATCCTTTTTCCGGCCGAACTTCTGCAGCAGGCCGGCGAGGCCCTGCGGCAGGTAGAGGGCGACGAGGATGATCGTGAGACCCATCGCCAGCTGCCAGTGCTTGGCCCAGGCGCCGAACCAGGCCTGGTTGGAGAACAGCTCCTGCATCAGTACGAAGGCGAAAGCGCCGATGGCCGGGCCGTAGAGCGTGCCCATGCCGCCGAGGATGACCATCATCAGCACGGCGCCGGACTGGTGCCAGGAGAGGATCTCGGGGTTCACGAAGCCGAACTGGACGGCGGCGAGATAGCCGGCCATGCCGGCGAGCGCGCCGGAAATCACGTAGGCGGCCAGCTTGTACCGGAAGGCGGGGAAGCCGAGAGCGCGCATGCGGTGCTCGTTCACCTTGATGCCGACGAGGGCGTGGCCGAAGGTCGAGCCGAGCATGCGCCGCAGCGCCAGGTAGGCGAGGATCAGCAGCGCAAAGACAAGGTAGTAGAAGTGGTCGAGCTTGTCGAGGTCGAGCAGAACCGTCTCGCCGAGCTTCAGGTGCGGCTTCGTGTAAATGTAGATGCCGTCCGAGCCGCCGCCGAACTTGCTGTCATGGAAGAAGTAGAACAGCATCTGCGCGAAGGCCAGCGTCACCATGATGAAGAAGATGCCGCGGGTGCGCAGCACCAGGGCGCCGGTGACGAGGGCGAAGGCGGCGCACACCGCCATCGCCGCCGGCAGGGTCCACCAAAGCGAGGCGGCTTCGTACTTCGGCACCATCAGCGCCAGCGCGTAGCCGGAAAGTCCGAAAAAGGCGGCATGGCCGAAACTCACCAGTCCGGTGTAGCCGACCAGCAGATCGAGGCTCATGGCGAAAATGGCCATGATCATGATCTTGGTGAACAACTGGATGTAGAAGGTCGAGCCGGCCAGCGGGAACAGGGCCAGCCCGATGACAGCGGCGAGGAGAACGACATCGAGGACGCGGTTGCGGGCCGGCATCACAGCTTCCTGAACAGCCCTTCGGGCCGCCACACCAGCACGGCGGCCATCAGGACATAGACGACCATGCCGGCCACTTCCGGCAGCAGCACCTGCCCGAAGGTGTCGGCCAGGCCGATCAGCAGCGAGGCCACGAGGGCACCCTTCACCGAGCCGATGCCGCCGATGACGACGACGACGAAGCAGGCGATCAGCACCTGCCCGCCCATGTTGGGAAACACCGAGGAGAGCGGCGCGTTGATCATGCCGGCGAAGCCCGCCAGCGCCACGCCGAGGGAGAAGATCAGGGTGTAGATGAGCTTGATGTTGATGCCGAGCGACTGCACCATGTCGCGGTTCGAGCTGCCGGCACGGATCATCATGCCGAGCCGGGTGCGCGCGATCAGCAGGTACATGCCCAGCGCCAGCAGCAGGCAGACGCCGGAGATCGCCAGGCGGTACACCGGGTAGGACAGGTTCTCGGTGAGCGGGATCGAATACGCCAGCAGCGCCGGCACCGGCACGCCGTGCACGTCGTCGCCCCAGACGAGGCTGCGCATCTCCTCGAAGACCAGGATGAGGCCATAGGTGAGCAGCACCTGGTAGAGGTGGTCGCGCGCATAGAGGTGGCGGAACAGCAGCCATTCCAGCGCCACGCCGAGCAGCACCGTCAGCGCCACGCCGAGCAGGATGGCGGCGGTCAGGCTGCCGGTCATCGAGGCGAGCGACCAGGCGAGATAGGCGCCGACCATGTAGAAGCTGCCATGGGCGAGGTTGATGATGCCCATGATGCCGAAAATCAGCGTCAGCCCGGAGGCGACGAGGAACAGCAGCAGGCCGTACTGCAGGCCGTTGAGGAGCTGGATGAGGAAAAACGCGAAATCCATCACGCGCACACAAAAAAACGGCGACAGGCTTCTGCCGCCGCTACCTAGAGGCTCCGGCTGGCTCCGCCATTCCCGCGAAAGCGGGAATCCGCGGTTTCCGGCCGGCTCTGGATCCCCGCTTGCGCGGGGGTGACATTTCTCAGGCCTTGCAGCCGCGCGCCGGATCGGCCAGCGCCTTCCAGGCCACGCCCTGCACCTTGTTCTCCTTGCCGACCACCTTGCGCAGATACATGTCCTGCACCGGATTGTGCGCCTTGGACAGCGTCCACGCTCCGCGCGGGCTGTCGATCTTGGCGCTCTCCATGGCCTTGATCATCTCGGCCTTCTTGCCCATGTCGCCCTTCACCGCGTCGAGTCCGGCGGCAAGCAGCTGGCCGGCGTCGTAGCCCTGCACCGCATACACATCGGGTTGCAGCTTGAATTTCTTGGCGTAGGCAAGACGGAAGGCACTGTCCTTCTTGGTGTTCAGGCCGTCGGCGTAGTGCAGCGTGGTCTCCACGCCCTCGGCGGCATCACCCACCGCGTCCAGCACGCCGTCGGTAAGGAAGCCCGAGCCATAGAGCGGGATCTTGCCCTTGAGACCGGCCGCGGCATAGTCCTTGAGGAACTTGGCGGCTCCGCCGCCGGCGAAGAAGGCCACCACGGCGTCCGGCTTGATGCTGGCGATCTCGGTGAGCAGCGCCTGGAACTCGACCTGCGGGAAGGGCGTGTACAGTTCCTTCACCAGCTTGCCGCCTTCCTTCTCGAAGCCTTCCTTGAAGCCGGCCATCATCTGCTCGCCGGCAGCATACTTCCAGGTGATGAAGACGGCGGTCTTGCGGCCTTCGGCCTTCAGCACCTTGCCGAGGGCATAGGTGGTCTGCCAGTTGGAGAAGGAAGTGCGGAAAATGTTCGGCGCGCACAGCGGGCCGGTGACCTCGTCGGCACCGGCGTTGGGATTGATCCACAGCGTGCCGGATTCGCGCACCACCTTGGCCATGCCCATGGCCACGCCGGAATGCACCGTGCCGATGATGACGTCCACTTTGTCGCGCTGCACCAGCTTGTTGGCGTTCTCGGGCGCCTTGGCCGGGTTCGATTCGTCATCGACGACGAAGTATTCGATCTCGCGGCCGCCGAGCTTGCCGCCGCGCTCCTCCACCGCCAGCTTGAAGCCGTTGGTGATGGCCTCGCCGAGCGCTGTATAGGTGCCGGTGTAGGGCAGCATCAGGCCGACTTTCAGCTTGGCGCCCTGGGCCCGGGCAATGCCGAACGGGGCCAGCGTGCCGACCGCGACGGCGCCGGCGATGGCCGACGTGCCCTTGAGGAACCCGCGGCGGTCGAATCCGTTTTGCGTCCTTTTCATTTTCTCCTCCTGATGTATCCGAATCTTCTTGATGGATGGTTCCGGCATTTCCGAGCCCGGGGCTAGATAATCAAATCACAACACTTCGGACTGGCCGAGTCAAGTCAGCCGCGCAGCTTGAAGCGCTGGATCTTGCCGGTGGCGGTCTTCGGCAGTTCGGCCTTGAATTCGAGCCAGCGAGGATATTTGTAGGGCGCCAGCCGGTCCTTGACATGCTGCTTGAGCGCGTCGGCGAGCGCATCGGAGGCTTCGATGCCGGGCTTGAGCACGACGAAGGCCTTCGGCTTGACGAGCTCGTCCGTGTCGGCGTGCGCGACCACGGCGGCTTCCAGCACGGCTTCGTGGGTCATCAGCGCCGCCTCGACCTCGAAGGGCGAGACGTAGATGCCGGAGACCTTGAGCATGTCGTCGGTGCGGCCGCAATACTGATAGTAGCCGTCGGCGTCGCGCGTGTACTTGTCGCCGCTGCGCGTCCACTCGCCCATGAAGGTGTGGCGCGACTTGTCGCGCTGGTTCCAGTACATGACGGCCGAGGACGGGCCGTTGATCTGCAGCTCGCCGATCTCGCCGTCGGGCACCGCCTGGCCGTCCTCGCCGATCAGGCGGAGGGCGTAGCCGGGCACCGCCTTGCCGGTGGTGCCGTAGCGCACCTCGCCGGGGCGGTTGGAGAGGAAGATGTGCAGCATCTCGGTGGAGCCGATGCCGTCGAGGATCTCGACGCCGAAATGCTCGGTCCAGCGCTTGCCGATGTCCGCCGGCAGCGCCTCGCCGGCCGAGGTGCACATGCGCAGGCGCAGCGCCTCCTTCTTCGGCAGCTCGGGGCTGACGAGCAGCGCGGCGTAGAGCGTCGGCACGCCGTAGAAGATGGAGGGCTTGTGCTCGCGCAGGCGCTTGAACACCGCCTGCGGCGTCGGCCGCTCGGCCATCAGCACGGCGGTGGCGCCCACCGACATCGGGAAGGTCATGCCGTTGCCGAGGCCGTAGGCGAAGAACAGCTTGGCGGCGGAATAGACCAGGTCGTCCTCGCGGATGCCGAGGATCGGCCGCGCATACAGTTCGGCGGTCTGGATCAGGTGCGAGTGCAGGTGCACCGTGCCCTTCGGCGAGCCGGTGGAGCCGGAGGAATACAGCCAGAAGCACATGTCGTCGCAGGTGGTCGGCGCCGGCTCGAACTGCGTGGAGGCCCTGGCCATCAGGTCGGCGAAGCACAGGTTGCCCTTGGCATCGGCGCCGGAAACGATGATGTGCTTGAGGTGCTTGTGCTTGCCGACGATGCCGGCGAACTGCGGCCACAGCGCCTCGGAGACGACCAGCGCGCAGGCGCGCGAATCGCCCAGCATGAAATCGTAGTCGCCGGAAGTGAGCAGCGTGTTGGCGGCGATCGGCACGATGCCGGCCTGGATGCTGCCGAGGAAGGCGGTCGGAAAGTCGATGGTGTCGAGCAGGCACAGCATGACACGGGATTCCGCCTCGATGCCGAGGCCGGCCAGCACGTTGCCGAAGCGGTTCATCCGTTCGGCGAGGTTGCCGTAAGTGTAGCTGCCGGCGTCGTCGATGAAGGCCGTCTTGGCGCCGCGCCCGGCCTGCAGGTTGCGCTGGATCAGGTCATACGCGGCGTTGTAGTCGCGCGGTACGGTGACGCGCGGCGGTGAAAAGCGGTGGTCGGCCGTGGATAGCTGCGGCATGTCCTGCTCCTCCTTTTTTGTAGGTCGGCCTTCAGGCCGACAGCCTTCGTCGGGCTGAAGCCCGACCTACTTGGTGAATTCGATCGCGCCGTCAGGCAGCAGGTAGAGCACGATGGCCTTGCCGCCCGTCACGGTCGGATGGTGCGCATGGCCGGCAGGATATACCAGCCAGCCCATGCCGCGGCCGTCGAACTTCGCCCCCGGGTCGAGCGGCATGATCATGTCGATCTCGCCCTTGGTGTGCCGATGGTGCGGGCCCCGGATATCTTCCATGACGACAACGTCGACGCTGAATCCATGAGTGGCGTCAGAGGGTTTGATGACACGGCCGAACCGGATGCCGCCCGCCTCACGGTTGCACATCCAGCCTGCGGCTATGGCGTCGCGGCAGGCATCGAAGATGCGGTTGAACTCGGCACCATCGGCCGGAAACTCGGCATTCAATCGGGCATCGAGCTCTCTGTCCAGCGCCTGCCCGGCGATACGCCCGGTAATCCCGGCGATGAGGGTGGTGAATTCCTCGACTGTGATATTTCCCATTTCGAATTGGCTCGCAGATAGAGTTTGCAGTATAGTGCCAGCTCCAGGGCGGCAAGGTGAGATTCGATTATTAGATTTGTGCTCAAAGCCTCGGCTACTGACGCGATTCTAATGCCACCAGAGCGACTTTTGAACAGTATATTTCATAAGAATGATACAGCAAGTGCTATATTGCATGGCAATGTAGCAGCCTATCACTGCATGCCATGCACATGATATCCAAGGGGAGCTCCCAATGACGGCCGAACCCTCCGCGTCTCCTGTCGAGCCGGTGCAGGACGACGGGGCATATTTGCAGCAACTCGGCGCCCGCGTGCGCGATGCCCGCACCCGCCACAGCCTGTCGCGCAAGTCCCTCGCCGCCAAATCCGGCGTGTCGGAACGCTATCTCGCCCAGTTGGAAAGCGGCCAGGGCAACATCTCCATCCTGCTGTTGCGCCAGGTGTCGGTTGCCCTCGAAACGCCCCTGACCGAACTGCTCGGCGAGCGCGATGGCCATCCCATCGAACTGACCCTGCTGATCCAGTACCTGGAAAAGCTCTCGCCGAAAAAACTCACCCAGGCGAAGGCCATCCTGTCGAGCGCCTTCGGCGAGCAGGATCCCAGCGAGCGGCGGCAGCGCATCGCCCTCATCGGCCTGCGCGGTGCCGGCAAGTCCACCCTCGGCAAGGGGCTGGCGGATCACCTCGGCGTGCCCTTCATCGAGCTGGACGACGAGATCGAACGCGAGGCCGGCGTGCCTTCCTCGGAAATCTTCTCCCTCTACGGCCAGAACGCCTACCGGCGCTTCGAGAAGCGCTGCCTCGAGCGCATCATCGAACATCACGAGCACGTCGTCATCGCGGCGGGCGGCGGCATCGTTTCCGACGCTCCCACCTACGAACTGCTGCGCTCCGCCTGCTACACGGTATGGATCAAGGCCAGCCCGGAAGAACACATGCAGCGCGTCATCGCCCAGGGCGACCTGCGCCCCATGCACGGCCGCGAGGAAGCCATGGCCGACCTGCGCCGCATCCTTGCGGAGAGAAACGAACTGTACGGCATGGCCGATGCAGTGATTGACACCTCAAACAAAACAGTTGACGCGAGCCAGGAAGCGTTGCAGAATATGTATAATATTTCGTCTTAAAGCTTTAGTCTGCATTATATTTCCTTTGTGCGGACCGGAGCGACAACCCGGAGGCACAGAGAGATGATCACCTACGACACCGACCCTTCCCGCTACGCCCACTGGCGCCTGAGCTTCGACGGCCAAACGCCACATGTGGCCACCCTCACCCTGGACATCCAGGAAGACCGCGGCATCCAGCCCGGCTACAAGCTCAAGCTGAACTCCTACGACCTCGGCGTCGACATGGAGCTGCACGATGCCGTGCAGCGCATCCGCTTCGAGCATCCCGAGGTGAAGTGCGTCGTCATCACCAGCGGCAAGTCGCGCATGTTCTGCTCCGGCGCCAACATCTACATGCTGGGCCTGTCGACCCACGCCTG
>JBDHRL010000093.1:0-9870 GCA_039807535.1 Rhodocyclaceae bacterium | reverse complement strand
GATCATGCCGTCCTTGGTCTTGCACAGCTCCTCGGCGAGGCGGAACAGGTTGGTGGCGTACAGCGTCGACGACTGCTTGGACAGGCGGCCGACCAGGTCGGTGTAGCCGATGAGGGTGACGCCGTGCTTGACGACTGCCTGGCCGGGCTCGGTCAGCTCGCAGTTGCCGCCCTGCTCGGCGGCCATGTCGACGATGACGCTGCCCGGCTTCATGCTCTTGACCATCTCGGCGGTGATCAGCCGGGGTGCGGGCTTGCCGGGAATCAGCGCGGTGGTGATGATGATGTCGACCTCTTTCGCCTGCCTGGCGTACATCTCGCGCTGGGCCGCCTGGAAGCCCTCGCTCATCACCTTGGCGTAGCCGCCGCCGCCCGAGCCTTCCTCCTCGTAGTCGACCTTGACGAACTCGCCGCCCAGCGACACGACCTGGTCGGCCACCTCGGCCCGGGTGTCGTTGGCGCGCACGATGGCGCCCAGGCCGGCGGCCGTGCCGATCGCCGCGAGGCCCGCCACGCCGGCGCCGGCGATGAAGACCTTGGCCGGCGGCACCTTGCCGGCGGCGGTGATCTGGCCGTTGAAGAAGCGGCCGAAGGCGTTGGCGGCCTCGATGACGGCGCGGTAGCCGGCAACGCCGGCCTGCGAGGTCAGCGCATCCATCTTCTGGGCGCGGGAGAGCGTGCGCGGCAGCGCATCGATGGCGAGCACCGTCACTTTCCGGGCGGCGAGCTGCTGCATCAGCTCCGGGTTCTGCGCCGGCCAGATGAAGGAGACCAGCGTGGCGCCTTCGCGCAGCAGGCCGACTTCCTCGGCGGAGGGCGCGCGCACCTTGAAGACGATGTCCGATTTCGCCCACAGGGCGGCGGCGTCGCCGACCACCTCGGCGCCGGCGGCACGGTAGCTGTCGTCCCCGCAGTTGGCGGCCTCGCCGGCGCCGGACTGCACGGCGACCGAGAAGCCCAGCTTGACGAGTTTTTCAACGACCTCGGGAACGGTGGCGACGCGCTTCTCGCCCGCGGCCGTTTCCTTGGGCACGCCTATGAGCAGCGGCATGGTGCTTTCCTCTTGTTGTCTGTGACCGGATATTGGCAGCCGCCGGGACCGCAGTCTTGACGGCAAACGGCAATCATACTTAAATCCGGTGCGCCGTGGGTGTCCGCCGGCGTCTCCAGACAGGAGTTTCAGGCATGAAGAAAACCCGCAAGCTCCGCTCCCAGAAAATCGGCCTCGCGCCGGGCGCCCTGGTCCATGTCGGTGAACGCCGCGCCGCGCAGACGGACATCGTGCTCATCGAGTACGACGCCGCCACCCTGCGGGAAACCCGCTTCGACTCGATCGCGGCCGCGCGCGGGTTCGCACGCGTGCCGGGCACCCTCTGGCTCAACGTGCACGGCCTGCACGAGCCGGAAGTGATGGCGGAAATCGGCCGCCGCTTCAACCTGCACCCCCTCGTGCTGGAGGACATCCTCAACACCGACCAGCGGCCGAAGGTGGACGACTATGGCGATTATCTGTACATCGTCGCCCGCTTCTTCGACTACGACGCCATCGCCGGCACGGTCAGCTCGGACCAGATCAGCATCGTGCTGGGCAGCGACTTCGTGCTGACCTTCCAGGAGCGGCCGACCGGCAGCTTCGATCCCCTGCGCGAGCGCCTGCGCGGCGACAAGGGGCAGGTGAGGAAGCTCGGCGCCGACTACCTCGCCTACTCGCTGCTCGATATCCTGGTCGACCGCTACTTCAGCGTGCTCGAGCAGCTCACCGAGCGCACCGAGGCGCTGGAGGACGTGCTGCTGCAAAACGCCACGCCGCTGTCCCTCAAGGAGATCCACGCCATCAAGCACGAGGCGATGGCCATGCGGCGCGCCGTCTGGCCGCTGCGCGAGGTCATCAACAGCCTGGCGCGGACCGACCAGCGCTTTTTCAGGCCGGCGACCCAGCCCTACCTGCGCGACATCTACGACCACACCGTGCATGTCATCGAGTCGCTGGAGAGCATCCGCGACCTGATCGCCGGCATGCTCGACATCTATCTGTCGAGCATCTCCAACCGGGTGAACATGCAGGTGCGCATCCTCACCGTGATCACCACGCTGTTCATGCCGGCGGCGCTGATCGCCGGCATCTTCGGCATGAATTTCCGGCAAATGCCGCTGATCGGGGACAGCGCGGGCTTCCTCATCGCGCTCGGCAGCATGGGGGCGATCGCGCTGGTGATGGTCATGATTTTCTGGCGCCGCCGCTGGCTGGGGTAAGAACTGCTTTTGGGCAACCATGCCGGTATCATAAGGGCCTTCCGCAAAAAATATGATGGCCGTACGGCGGTTTCCGTGGATTTTTCGTGAGCCGTCTTCGGTAGAATCCTTTCGGAAAGCCGGCCCGACCTGAGTACCGGGCCGACAGACAAAACAAGCGCATCGCCAAGGGAGTCTCCACGTTGTCGGTCTTCGCATTCGCGCACAAGTCCTCCCCATGACCGGCCGCGCCCACGCTGCGACCGAAACGCCGCAAGACCGGACGCTGGCGGAATTGCGCGCCTTGCACGCCCTGGCCGAAGCCATCAACCGCAGCAACTCGCCCGAAGCCGTCTATCCCGAGACGTTGCAGACCCTGTGCGGGATCACGCAGGCCGACCGGGCAGCCATACTGCTGTTCGATTCGAGCGGCGTCATGCGTTTCGTCGCCTGGGACGGCCTCTCCGACCGCTACCGCGCTGCCGCCGAAGGCCACAATCCCTGGGCCGCCAACGAGACGAACCCGCTGCCCATCATGGTCGCCGATCCGTCGAGCGAGCCGACGCTCGCTCCGTTGCTGCCGCAGCTGGGCGAAGAGGGCATCGCCTCGCTGGCCTTCGTCCCGATCGCCCACCAGGGCCGGCTGCTCGGCAAGTTCATGCTGTACTCCAACCGGCCGCATGAAATGGCGGCCGACGAGATCCGCCTGGCCCTGACCGTGGCCGAATACCTGGCCCTGGCCGTCTCGCGCCAGCGCGCCATCGAGGAAGTCCGGCGCCTCAATGCCGACCTGGCAGCGGGCGTGCAGCGCCGCACCCGGCAGCTGGAAGAAGCCCACCGGGAAATGGAATCCTTCTGCTATTCGATCTCGCACGACCTGCGCGCCCCGCTGCGGGCGCTCGACGGCTTTGCCCGCATCCTGCGCGAGGACGCCGGCAGCGTTCTCGACGAAGCCGGCCACGACAGCCTGCGGCGCATCATCGCCGCCAGCGCGCGCCTGGGCCGCCTGATGGACGAACTGCTCAAGCTCTCCCGCATCGGCCGCGTCGGCATGCGCCTGAAGGACATCGACCTTGCCGACATCGCGGCCGAGATCCTCGGGCAGCTGCGTGTCGCGGAACCCGGGCGGCGCGCCTCCGCCCGGCTGGCAAGCGGCCTCAGGGTGAAGGCCGATGCCGGCCTGATGCGCATCGCCCTGGAAAACCTGCTCGGCAATGCCTGGAAATTCACGCACAGGATGCCCGAAGCGCGCATCGAGCTCGGCCGGCTGGAACAGGATGGCAAGACCTGCTTTTTCGTGCGCGACAACGGCGCCGGCTTCGACCTGCGCTATGCGACGAAACTGTTCTCGCCTTTCCAGCGCGTGCATGCGCCGGGCGAATACGAGGGCACCGGCATCGGCCTCGCCTTCGTGCAGCGCATCGTGCACCGCCATGGCGGCCGCGTCTGGGCGGAAGCCGAGCCGGGACGCGGCGCGACCTTCTACTTCACGCTTTGGGCGGACGGGCTCCCGGCGGAGCCGGAGGCGCCGGCGTCTTCTCGGCCTTTTTCTCCAGCAGCTTGACGATCACCAGCGAGCAGTTGTCGCCGTGGCCGCCGGCCCGGTCGCGCGCGCGCTGGATGAGGATCTCCGCCGCGGCGCGCGGCGGGTGGGCGGCCAGCACGCCGCCCAGCTCGGCATCCGTGAAGTAGGCCCACAGGCCGTCGGAGCAGAGCAGGAAGATGTCGCCGGCGGCCGGCGGCGCGGTCTCGCCGTAATCGATGGTGGGCTCGCGCTCCGAGCCGAGACAGCCGAGCAGGACATTCTTCTGCGGGTGGTGTTCCGCCTGCTCCGGCGTCAGATAGCCCTTCTTCAGCATCTCGTTCACATAGGAGTGGTCGGAGCTGCGGCTGGCCAGCTTGTCGCCGCGGAAATGGTAGATGCGCGAGTCGCCGCAGTGCGCCCAGTCCACGCGGCCGGGCTGGAACAGCAGCACGCAGGCCGTGGTGTGCGGATCCTGCTCGCTGGTGAAGCGCGTCAGCTTGACGACGACATGGGCCTCGTCGATGATCGAGCGCAGCAGTTCCTGCGGCGTCTCGTCGGCCGGTCCGTAGTTGTCGAAATTCTGCCGCGCCTTGAGGATGACCTGCTCGGCGGCCATGGCGCCGCCGCTGTGGCCGCCCATGCCGTCGGCCAGCACGGCCACGAGCAGCCCGGGCCGCTTGGGATGGGGAAACAGGGCGACGCGATCCTGCTGCTCCTTGCGGTCGCCGATATGCTGGGCGGCGCAGGTTTCTACGCTGAGAGCCATGGGTGGGCACTTGAAAAGATTCCTGGCCGAATGTAACACGCCCGGCCGCCCAGCAGGTCGGCCTTCAGGCCGGCTTTGGCCGCTGCCCTCGGCCTGAAGGCCGGCCTACGGTCCCTTGGACAGGCGGAACTTGTCCTCTTCCTGCAGCCGCAGCACGCGCCGCTGCACCTTGCCGGTGGTGGTCATCGGCAGGCTGTCGATGAACTCGATGGCCCTCGGGTATTCATAGGGCGCGAGGAACTGGCGCACATGGGCGGCCAGTTCGGCCTCCAGTTCGGCGGACGGCGCCTGCCCCGGCTGCAGCACGATGAAGGCCTTGACGATGGTGCCGCGCGTCTCGTCGGGCGCGCCCACCACTGCGGCGTTGGCCACCGCCGGGTGCTTGACCAGGCAGTTCTCGATCTCGGAAGGGCCGATGCGGTAGCCCGCGCTCTTGAACACGTCGTCGGCGCGGCCCTGGTACCAGAGGTAACCGTCCTCGTCCATCTTCGCCAGGTCGCCGGTGCGGCCCCAGGCGCTCATGCCTTCGCCGATGTACTTCTCCGCCGTCGCCTGCGGGTTGCCCCAGTATTCGAGCATGAACACCGGGTCCGGCTCGCCGTTGCAGGACCGCTGCACGCAGACCTCGCCCACTTCGCCCGGCGGCAGCACATTCCCTGCGTCGTCGACCACCGCCACGCGGTGGCCGGGATAGGGCCGCCCCATGGCGCCGGGCCTGGCCGGATACGCCGCCGCGCAGCCGCCGACGACGTAGTTCATCTCGGTCTGGCCGAAGATCTCGTTGATGCTGACGCCGAGCTGCGCCTGCGCCCAGCGGAACACCGTCTCGCCGACCGCCTCGCCGCCGCTCATGATGGTGCGGAGGTTCACGTCGTAGCGTGCCTTCGGCTCCGGCACCGCCTTCATCATCATCTTCAGCGCGGTGGGAAACAGGAAGGCGTTCCTCACGCCGTACTTCTCGATCAGCCAGAAGGCCTTCTCCGGATCGAAACGGCCGCGGTAGCCGAGGATCGGCATGCCGTAGTGCCAGGCCGGCAGCAGCGCGTCGAAGAGCCCGCCGGTCCACGCCCAATCGGCCGGCGACCAGAACAGGTCATTCGGCTGCGGGAAGAAGTCGTGCGAGCAGACGAAGCCCGACAGGTTGCCGAGCAGCGTGCGCTGCGCCATCAGCGCGCCCTTCGGATTGCCGGTCGTGCCGCTGGTGTAGATGATCAGCGCCGGGTCGTCGGCCGCGGTGTCGACGCACTGGTAGCGGCGCGAGGCGCGCGACAGCAGCGCATCCCAGTCGTGCACGCCTGTCTCTTTTGCGCCGCCGACGCCGATGACGTGGCGCAGGTGCGGCAGCCTGTCCTTCACCGCCCACAGCTTGGGCAGGGTGCTCTCGTCGACGATGGCGACACAGGCCTCCGAATTCTCCAGCCGGTATTCCAGCGCGTCGGGGCCGAAGAGGTGCGACAGCGGCAGCGCGATGGCGTCCATCTGGTAGCAGGCCATGTGGGCGATGCCGGTTTCCGGCCGCTGCGGCAGGATGATGGCGACGCGGTCGCGGCGCATGACGCCGAGCGCGTGCAGCACGTTGGAGAGGCGGTTGGCCGCCATCTGGATGTCCCAGAAGCTCCACGCGGAAGTCGCCCCAGCCTCGTCCTCGTAGTAGAGCGCGAAGCGCGAGCGGTCCTCCGCCCAGCGCCCGCAGCAGGCCTGCGCCATGTTGAAGCGCGAAGGCTGATTCCAGCGGAAGGTGTCGAAGAGCTCGTCGTAGTGCTTCGCGGAGGTATTGAGTTCCATGCTCGGTCCGTTACGGTCCAGAACCCCGTCATATATTCCCGCGGAAGCGGGAATCCATGGGGCGCTTCCTCTGTAGTGGATTCCCGCCTTCGCGGGAATGGCGGGATTATGTCCCCAGTTGTCGTTCCAGCAATTCTATCCAGTGGGCAACCGGCGTGGGCGTTCCCGACTGCAGGTGGGCGATGCAGCCGATGTTGGCGCTGGCGATGGCCTCGGGCGCGCCGGCATGCAGGCAGCCGAGCTTGTTGTCGCGCAGCTTCAGCGAGAGCGCCGGCTGCAGCACCGAGTAGGTGCCGGCCGAGCCGCAGCAGAGGTGCTCGTCCGCCACCGGCGTCAGCTCGAAGCCGGCCGCCCGCAGGATGGATTCCACGGCGCCGCGCACGCGCAGGCCGTGCTGCAGCGAACAGGGCGAATGGAAGGCGATACGCTTCTTCTCCCTCGCCCCGCTTGCGGGGAGAGGGGCTAGGCCGCCCGCCCCCTCTCCCCCGATTCCGGGGGAGAGGGAGTTCTCCAGCAGCAGCATCAGCCCTTCCTTCTCCGCCGCGATCACCTCGCCGACGTCGCGCGCGAGCAGCGTCACGCGCGCCGCCTTGGCCGCGTAGGCCGCATCGTGCGCGAGCAGATGCGCGTAGTCGCGCACGTGGGCGCCGCAGCCCGAGGCAGTGATGACGATCGCCTCGGTGCCGGCCTCCAGATGCGGCCACCAGGCGTCGATGTTGCGCCGCGCATCGTCGCGCGCGCCGTCGTGGTCGTCGAGGTGCATTCGCACCGCGCCGCAGCAGCCGGCGCCTTCCGCTTCGATCGTGGCGATGCCGAGGCGATCGAGCACGCGCGCCGTGGCGGCGTTGATGTTGGGTGACATGGCGGGCTGCACGCAGCCGGCCAGCATCAGCATGCGGCGCCCGTGGTGCTCTCGCGTGCGCCGTGTCGCGGCGACTGACTTTTTCCTCGGCAGCACCTTGGCCTTGAGCGACGCCGGCAGCAGCGGGCGGAAGAACTGGCCGAGGCGGTAGGCCGGGCCGAACAGCCAGCGGCGGGTGAGGCCCTCGCGCAGGGCGAAGCGCAGCAGGCGCGTGCCGAGCGGGCGCGCCACGCGCCCGGCCACCACGGCCCGGCCGATGTCGGCCAGGCGGTGGTACTCGACACCCGAGGGGCAGGTCGTCTCGCAGGAACGGCAGGTCAGGCAGCGGTCGAGGTGGCGCTGCGTCTTCTCGGTGACCTCGGCGCCTTCCAGCAGCTGCTTGATGAGGTAGATGCGGCCGCGCGGGCCGTCGAGCTCGTCGCCGAGCAATTGATAGGTCGGGCAGGTGGCGGTGCAGAAACCGCAGTGCACGCACTTCCGCAGGATGGCGTCGGCGGTGTCGCCGTCCGGCGTGCCGCGGATGAAATCGGCGAGGTTCGTCTGCATGTCAGGAAACGGGGGGCAGCCCGTCGGAAGCCCCGACATTCCCGCGAAAGCGGGAATCCGGAACAGCGACGGCCCAAACCCTGGGTCCCCGCTTTCGCGAGGACGACGGTCTCTTGCGGTTGAAGAATGCCGTACCCATCACAGCTCCGGATACAGGCGCCCGGGATTGAACAGGCCCTGCGGATCGAAGTTGCGCTTGAGATTGCGGTGGATCGCCATCAGCGGCGCCGGCAGCGGGTGGAACACGCCCTCCGGGCGATCGCCGCCGCGGAACCGCGTGGCGTGGCCGCCGGCCCGCGCCGCCGCCTCGCGCACGGCCGCGGCCGGGCCGTCGAAAGTCAGCCAGCGCAGGGCGCCGCCCCATTCGATGAGCGGTTCGCCCGGCAGGGCGAGCGGCGCGCGCTTGGAGGGGAGCGACAGGCGCCACAGGACCGCCGCGCCGGAAAAGAAACCGTCCTGCTGCTCGCGCACGCCGCGCCAGAAGGCGTCGGCATCGTCCACCGCCTCGCCGCCGATCTTCCCGCGCGCCGCCGCCACCGCGGCGCGCGCGCCGGACAGGCGCACCGTGAGCAAGCCACCCATTTGCGTGCCCTGCCAGCAGGTGGCGGAAATCGGCAGCGGCTGGCCGCCCCAGCGGTTCATCGTCTCGATGGCCTGGTCCTGCGGCAGTTCCAGGCGCAGCGTCGCCTCCGCCGGCGGCTTCGGCAACACTTTCAGCGAGACCTCCAGCAGCAGGCCCAGCGTGCCCAGCGCACCCGCCATCAGGCGCGAGACGTCGTAGCCGGCGACGTTCTTCATGACCTGGCCGCCGAAGTTGAGGATCTCGCCCTTCCCGTCGAGCAGCTTCACGCCGAGGACGAAGTCGCGCACCGAACCGGCCGTGGCGCGGCGCGGGCCGGACAAGCCGGCGGCCACGCAGCCCCCCACCGTGGCACCCATCTCCCCTCTCCCGCTTGCGGGAGAGGGGTCGGGGGAGAGGGCCAGGTCAACCGCCGCGTCCCCTCTCCCCCTGCCCCTCTCCCCGGCGGGGAGAGGGGAGAAGTGCGGCGGCTCGAAGGCCAGCATCTGGCCCTTCTCGTCGAGCGCCGCTTCCAGTTCCGCCAGCCGCGTGCCGGCGCGCACCGTCACCACCAGCTCGGTCGGCTCGTAGGCGACGAGGCCGGCATGGCCCGCCGTCTCGAGCAGCGCGCCCTCGGGCGGATTGCCGTAGAAATCCTTGCTGCCGCCGCCGCGGATGCGCAGCGGCGTCTTGTCCACCGCCGCGGCGAGCACCCGCTCGCGGAATTGTTCAGTCAGGTCGTTCATGAAAAACCTTTTCACCACAGAGACGCAGAGGCACGGAGAAGAACTTGATAGTGCTGTTCTCTGTGTCTCTGTGCCTCTGTGGTTAATGGTTCGTTGCTCATCCCTTGGCGGAACCCGTCAGACGATATTCCGAGCAGCGCCGCGGCGTCGGCACGGCCTTGCCGGGATTGAGCAGGGTGTGCTCGTCGAAGGCCGCCTTGACGCCGCGGAAGGCGGCGAGCTCCTCGGGCGAGAACTGCGCGCACATCTGGCCGACCTTCTCGATGCCGACGCCGTGCTCGCCGGTGATGGTGCCGCCGACCTCGACCGACAGCTCGAGGATCTTGCCGCCGTAGCCGGTGGCGCGCTCGACCTCGCCCTCCTTGTTGGCGTCGAACATGATGAGCGGGTGCAGGTTGCCGTCGCCGGCATGGAAGACGTTGGCGCAGCGGAGATCGTATTCCCGCGACAGCTCGGCGATGCGCGTCAGCACGCGCGCCAGGTGCTTGCGCGGGATGGTGCCGTCCATGCAGAGATAATCGGGCGTGATGCGGCCCACCGCCGGGAAGGCGGCCTTGCGGCCGGCCCAGAACTTGAGGCGCTCGGCTTCGTCGCGCGAGACGCGGATCTCGGTGGCGCCGCTCTTTTCCAGCACGGCGCACATGGCGGCGATCTCCTCGGCCACCTCCTCCGGCGTGCCGTCGGATTCGGCGAGCAGGATGGCTTCCGCATTCAGATCGTAGCCGGCGCGCACGTAGTCCTCGACGGCGGCCGTGGCCGGCTTGTCCATCATTTCCAGCCCGGCCGGGATGATGCCCGCGGCGATGATGTCGGCCACCGCGTTGCCGGCCTTCACCACGTCGTCGAAGGA
>JBDHRL010000004.1:0-48327 GCA_039807535.1 Rhodocyclaceae bacterium | reverse complement strand
GATACCCACCGCTATGGGGACGTCTCGGCATCGTTGAAGACAATGGGTTCAAGGTTGCGGCTGAACCCGCCACCAATAACAAAACCCCAACTGCTCTCAGTTGGGGTTTTTTATTGCTTGCTTGCGCCAACTCCCGCGTGTTCGCGGGGACTCCTGCGGAAACTTGTGGACTTCGACAAAACGCCAACCCACTCGGTTTCCGTCGGTTTCCACTCTCTCCCCGCCGTTTCTCTCCCCAGGTTCGCTCCCGAAAATAGGCCAAAAGTCCACAAAGGCGTTCGATGAGGTGCAAATAAATCAATAAGTTGGCTGCGGACGATTCAATCAGTTTGAATGCCGCATTGGCAACCGGATCGAACAACCGCAGCGTGTGGCACAGGGAAAATCACGCCATCCGTTGAAAAATCTCCTGTGCGCTACGTCGCGCGTCGGCCTCTAGTTCAGCGCCGATCGGAGCCAGTTCGATGCCACCCCGGCCATCGACAAATGCGTTCCCACCGACATCGTCGTCGTAAGGAGCGCCATTTTCGTGGATGGCTTGGTATTCATCTTTAGTCAAATCAGCGCCAACGAGTTCAGCCAGGTAAACCCACGTCCAGCACCGCTGTAGATCGTCGTGGTCATACTCTTCGATCAACTGCCGCATGGCCTCGCTATCGCCGGCTTCTGCAACTGCCGTGAGCCACTTCCTTGCATCGTGGGGCCGCCCAAGACGTTCCGCTATGTCAGCGACTACTTTGACATGGAGGCCCCAGCCCACATCACCATCCGCGCCGATATGACCGGCGAATTTCAGTTCGGCTTGGTGCGGGGCGACCTTGATGCCCGAGTCAGTGCGGCCGATGGCGTGGCGCGCGTGGAGTTTTCCTGGTCTGGCTTCGACGAAAACGACCCGATGAGCGGACGCGGCTGGTTCGTGGTGACGGGCGATCAGGCAGAAGGCAGGTTTTTCATCTATTTGGATGACGACTCGGGCTTTACGGCGGTGCGGCAGAATGCCGACGCACTGCAAGGCATCCTGCAACACGGCGAAGAACAGCTTGCGCAGGGCAAGGTCAAGCCGGTGGCCGATGCGGTCAAACGTCTGCGGCGGGTGAAGTGAGGAATGCTTTCATTGCCGGTCTCGATATTAAAGATTTTTTTGATACGGTCATCGCGACGCATTGATTTGGCCTGCTGCCCTGGGCAGTAAACACGGGTGCATGAAGGTTCCAATACTGACGCTGTCACCCCTGTGAGTAATAATTGAGACAAATAATGCCATTCGTGCGACAATACCGCCATCTGATCGCTCCGGGAGGCTCTCATGTCTGAACGCATCAACGCTCGCCTGTCACAACCCTTGGCTGAATTCGTGGATCGAATGGTCGGCGAAGCGGGGCTTTACGAAACGCCCAGCGAATACGTGCGCGACCTGATCCGTCGCGACATGGAACGGCGCGACGGCCAGTTCGTGCAGGAATCCATCCTCGCTGGCTACCGCGATTTGGCAGCGGGTCGCGTCTTTGCGTCCAGCGGCGACTTCAAGGCAGACATGGCGGTGCTCGACCGCAAGGAAGCCAATGGCTGGCAATGACGTGCCATCGCTCCCCACGTTTCTGCTGACCCGGACTGCGGCGCTGGACTTGCGCCGCATCTACACGCTGTCACAGCGCGAATGGGGCGACGACGTTGCCGACCGTTATCTCGCCGACCTGTACGCGGCGATTGGCGTTGCTGCCGCCAACCCGGAGAAGGGCCGCTTGCGGCAGTACCGGTCGACGCCGTTTCTGATGATTCCGGCGCGGCAGCACTTCGTGATCTACGACCTCGTGCCGCAAGGCATCGCTGTGCTGACGGTTCAACATCAGGTGCGCGACATCGAGTCACTGATCGCGGACCTGACCCCGGCCTTCCACGCCGAAGTCCAGCGACTGAAGCGGAAAGCTTGATTGCACCCGCTCACCCCTCAGCAACCTACAGGAGTGCTGCCTAATCCAGACAGACGGTTTTTCGGGCGGCAACCACCCACCACCAATAATGAAACCCCAACCGTTCTCGGTTGGGGTAATCTTGAACTTTAAGATTCCGGCATGGAGACAACGATGCGTCCCCCTCTCTTCCCCGCCTTGCTTGTTGCAGCTTCCCTGGCATCCCTGACGGTTGGCAGCTGGGCCCAGAATGCGGAAGAAAAACCTGCTGAAGATGGCGTCTCCAACGTTAAGACAGTGGAACCGCCAAAACCCCTGACCAAGGAGGAACAGGCCGAAGCGAGGCGACTGGCCCGTGCGGAACGTGTGCGGGAACAGGAAAAAGAACGCGCCGAGCGCGAACGCCAATGCGTCATCAAGCCAGTGATGACGGATACCGAGATCGCCTTCTGCAAGGAAGTCTGGCGCTGAGGAGCGCATCGCCCCAAGAAAAGGCCGCCCGCGGGCGGCCTTTATATTCGCCGCCCCGGAAGGTCAGCCCTTCACGCGGTTGCGGTACTCGCCGGTGCGGGTGTCGATCTCGATCTTGTCGCCGGTTTCGCAGAAGAGCGGCACTGCGACTTCGTAACCGGTAGCGATTTTGGCCGGCTTGAGCACCTTGCCCGAGGTATCACCGCGCACCGCCGGTTCGGTGTAGGTTATCTCGCGCACCACGCTGGTCGGCAGTTCGACAGAGATGGCCTTGCCGTTGTAGAACACCACCTCGCAGGCCATGCCGTCCTCAAGGTAATTGAGGGCATCACCCATGTTCTCCTGCTCCACCTCGTACTGGTTGTACTCGGCGTCCATGAAAACGTACATCGGGTCGGCAAAGTAAGAGTAGGTCACTTCCTTGCGCTCGAGGGTGACGACCTCGAACTTGTCATCGGCCTTGTAGACGCTTTCGCTTGGAGCGTCGGTGAGGAGATTCTTGAACTTCATCTTGACCACGGCGGCATTGCGGCCGGACTTGTTGTACTCGGCCCGTTGCACGACCATCGGGTCCTTGCCGATCATGATGACGTTGCCCACGCGGAGTTCCTGCGCCAGTTTCATGCCAGATCCTCGGAAAAATGGATGGATTGCCGCCGGTTGATGTGGCTAACGTAACCGACGAGAAACAAACGATAAATTATATCTTATTGGCGCAGAATTGCACCAGTTTTGTCGCGAGATCTCCATTGCTGCGCAAACCGGCCGCCCATGTTTCGACATGCCGGGCCAGTCCCATCTGCTGCATCCAAAAGGCCGGCCACACTTCCGCCATACCCGCACCGCGGCTCCAGGACACCCAGAAGGCACTGACGGCCTCGGCCGCATCGCCCGGCATTCCTTGGCAATAGCGGGACAGGAAGGCTTCCAGCTTGCGCAGGTGGGTGCCTTCGGCCTGCGGGTAGGGTTGCCAGACCATCGGCCGCAAGGCCCATTGCGCCCTGACGAAGGAGTCCTCGCCGCGGACGAAATTGCAGTTGCAGGCCCACAGTAGGTGATCATAGCGGTCCTGCTCGAGAAAAGGCAGGACACGCAATTCCAGACTGCCCCGGTGCAGTGCGTCGCCGACGCCTGGCGCATCCTGACCGAAGAAGGCGGCGATCGCCTCGCCGGCGATGCCTTCGGGCACCAGGCAGGTGACAGGCGATTTCTGCTCGCGCCAGCAGGTGAACAGTTCCTCGGCCCGGCTGCCTGGGTAGCAGAACAGGGACACGCGGCATTCCTCTCCATGCGGTTCCGGCAGGCCGAGTTCCTGCCAGAAGGCGGTCTGCGCACGTTCATCCCGCTGGAAGGCCTGGCGCCGCGCATCAAGGTCGCGTTCCCGCAAAACCCCACCGGTATCCGCCGCGAATCCGGGAAAGAAGAAATGCTTGGTCAGGGGCAGACGCGGGCTGGGCGAAGCCAGGCCATGGCATTCGCCAATCCAGTTTTCCGCGCTGAGGTATTCCAGATTGATCCAGCAGTGCTGCGACGGATGCGCCGCCATCGCCTGAACGTAGCACTCCGGCAGTGCACAGCCAAAGGCCTCCACCACCATCTCGGCAGGCTGTGTATCCGAAAATGGTTCGACCCAATGCCGGATTTCGACCTCCCGGCAGGTTTGCGCGGCGAGGCCCGCATCGGCCTCCGGATTGATGCGACGGAAGGCTGCGAGATCGTCCACCCAGAGCCGAACGCGCAGGCCATGCTCGGCCGCCAACTGGCGGGCCAGACGCCAGCACACTCCGATGTCGCCGTAGTTATCAACGACTCTGCAGAACAGATCACAAGACTGCGGTAATGCCATATAGGGTTTTGTTTACAAATAATTTTTCTTTGTTTCGGATCCGGCCCGGTTGCCTCGCCTCAAGAGATCCTGGTCTGTGCCGTAATTATAACTACCGGTAATGGCTGAATTATTTGTCGTCGATGCTGCAGCGTCCCTTGCCCGCTCTCGAATCCTGGGTGACCTATCTCAGCCAGGCAAACATTCCCGTGCTGAAGCGCACTGCACGGGAATTGGCGCGCTTGCGAGAAAACGAGGAGAACGTAACCGGCCGACAGGTGGCCGGAGTGATTTTGCATGATCCTCTGATGACCCTTCGCGTGCTGGCCTATATCGAGGCGACCCGACGCAAGAGCCAGACGGCCGACATCACCACCATCGACCGCGCAGTGATGATGATCGGGATCACACCCTTTTTTTCCAAATTCGAGGATCTGCCGCAGGTCGAGGACAGCCTCAGTGCGCACCCGCAGGCTCTCATCGGCCTGTTGCGCGTGATCGCACGCGCGCGCCAGGCCTCGCGCTTCGCGCGCGACTGGGCAGTGTTGCGCAACGATCTCGACGTCGAGGAAGTCACGGTCGCCGCGCTGCTGCATGACACGGCGGAAATTCTGCTTTGGTGCTTCGCACCGACGCTCATGCTGAAAATTCGAGACCAGCAGATCGAGAACCCCGGTCTGCGCAGCGCCGTCGCGCAGCAGGCGGTGCTCGGCATCCGCATCACGGATCTTCAACTTGCGCTGGCCAAGGCCTGGCGCCTGCCGGACCTCTTGTTAAATCTGATGAACGACAACCATGCCGAGCATCCGCGCGTGCGCAACGTCATACTTGCCGTCAACCTGGCGCGCCATGCGGCCAACGGCTGGGACGATCCGGCCATCCCCGATGACCTGACGGAGATCGGCAAGCTGCTCGGCATCACGGCGCAGGCTCTGCTGGAGCACCTGCGCCGCATCGTGGACATCCCCGAAATCTCGCCGCCGGCATAGGGAGCCTGGTAAGACGACGCATTCGTTTAGAATAAGCGTACGCAATCCGGACCTGGGAGGAAATCATGAGCATCGTGTCTCTGGTGGTGCTGGGCCTGATCGTCGTTGCCGCGGTATATGGGGTGATGATCTACAACGGGCTGGTGCAGGTGAAGCATGCCGTCGCCAAGGCATGGGCCAACATCGACGTGCTGCTCAAGCAGCGCCACGACGAGCTGCCCAAGCTTGTCGAGACCTGCAAGCAGTACAAGCAGTTCGAGCAGGACACCCTGCAGCGCGTGATCGAGGCCCGCTCCCGCGTGCAGACGGCGCGGGAGAACCAGAACATCCCGGCGCTGGGCCAGGCCGAGGGCGCCCTGCGCGCCGGGCTGGGCCAGATCTTTGCCGTCGCCGAGGCCTATCCCGAGCTGAAGACCAACGAAAGCTTCATGCAGCTGCAGGAACGCATCACCGCCCTCGAGAACGGCATTGCCGACCGCCGCGAGCTTTACAACGAGGCGGTCAACATCAACAACGTGCGCATCGAGCAGTTCCCCGACTCGATCATCGCCGGCCTGTTCCGCTTCGAGGAGAAGCCCCTGCTCGAATTCGCCAGCGCGGAAAAGGGCGACGTAGACGTGAAGGCGCTGTTCGGCTAAGCCGCGAGCCTCGCGATGCTCGTCTCCCTGCGCCGGGGATACGGCAACCTCGTCACCTCCGGCGGCCAGCTCATCCTGCTCCTCATCGGCCTGCAGACCGAATCGAGCCTCGGCATGCTCGTCTGCGTGGCGCTGATGGCGCCAATGAGCCTGATTGCCTGGACTTCCGCCTACCGCCGCACGCGTGCCGTCGCCGACACGCCGACCTCCAGAGTCGCCTCGGCGGCGCAGGGCTATGCCGAGCTGATCGGCGCGGGCAAGGCGCTGGCCGGAGTGCCGCTGATCAGCCCGGTCTCGCAACTGCCCTGCCTGTGGTACCGCTATACCGTCGAGCGCAAGAACAGCGACAACAAGTGGGTGCAGGAAGACAAGGGCGAGAGCGATGCCTCCTTCATCCTCGACGACGGCACCGGCGAATGCCTGGTGGATCCGGAAGGCGCCGAGATGCTGATCTCCAAAAAGGACACCTGGACGCAGGGCGACCGCCGCTACACCCAGTGGCTGCTCATCGAACAACAGAGGATCTACGCACTCGGCCAGTTCGCCACGCACGGCAGCGCCGATCTCGACCTGAGCGTTGCCGAGGACATCGGGCAACTGCTGGCCAGGTGGAAGACCCGGCCGGCGGAGCTGCTGCAGCGCTTCGACCTCGACAGGAACGGCCAGCTCGACCTGAAGGAATGGGAGCTCGCGCACGCCCAGGCGAAACGCGAAGTGCTGGCCAGTCACCGCGAACTGCGCGCAGCCGCCGAGCTGCACGTCCTGCATCTGCCAGAGGACGGGCGCCTCTACCTCATCTCCGACCTGGCACCGGACAGCCTCGCCAGGAGATACCGCTGGTGGTCGTGGTTCCACATCGCGATCTTCTTCGGCGCGCTGGTCGCTCTGCCCATCCTCTGGCGCATGGAAGGATGAACGCGCCGTCCCGCCGGGACTGACTTTTCAGGCGGCGCCGGCTGCGCGGGACTCGAGTTCTTCCCAGCGCTGCATGGCATAAGCGATTTCCCCGTCCAACACGGCCAGGCGCACGTTCAGGCGGCGCGCTTCCTCCGGCGCACCGCGATAGAGCGCCGGATCGGCCAGGCGCGCGTTGAGCGACGCCTGTTCCGCTTCTAGTGCGGCGATGCGGTCGGGCAACGCTTCCAGCTCGCGCGACTCCTTAAAGGACAGCTTCGCCTTCTGCCGCGGCTCGCGCCTTTTCTCCGCGGCATCGCGCCTCTCCGCGGCGGCAGTCTCCCCGGCGCGCGCCCCGGTTTCGCGTCGCCAGTCTTCATAGCCGCCGACGGTTTCGCGCCAGCGGCCCTCACCCTCCGCCGCGATCACCTGGGTGACGATGTTGTCGAGGAAGCTGCGATCGTGGCTGACGAGGAACACCGTGCCGTCATAGTCGGCGAGCAGTTGCTCGAGCAGTTCGAGCGTCTCGATGTCGAGGTCGTTGGTCGGTTCGTCGAGCACGATGACATTGGCCGCCTGGCTGAACAGGCGTGCCAGCAGCAGGCGCGCCCGCTCGCCGCCGGAGAGCGACTTGACCGGGGAGCGCGCCCGCACGGAAGGGAACAGGAAATCCTCGAGATAACTGATGACGTGCTTGCGCTCGCCGCCGCACTGCACGTAGTCCGAGCCCGGGCTGATGACATCGGCCAGTGTCGCCTCTTCGTCGAGCGCGGCGCGGAACTGGTCGAAGTAGGCCACGGCAAGCCGGGTGCCAAGACGCACGCTGCCGGCATCCGGCGCCAGTTCGCCGAGGATGAGGCGGATCAGCGTCGTCTTGCCGGCGCCGTTCGGGCCGATGATGCCGACGCGATCACCGCGGAGTATGCGGCAGGAGAAGTCGCGCACGATGTCGCGTTCGCCGTAGCGCTTGCAGACGTGCTCCAGTTCCGCCACCAGCTTGCCGGAAGCCTCGCCGCGGGCGAGCTGGAAGCCGACGCCGCCCAGGCGCTCGCGCCGCGCCGCGCGTTCGCGCCGCAGCTGCTCGAGCCGCCGCACACGGCCTTCGTTGCGCGTGCGGCGCGCCTCGATGCCCTTGCGGATCCACACCTCCTCCTGCGCCAGCCGCTTGTCGAGCTTCGCGTTCTGCTGCGCCTCCGCCGCGAGCATCTCCGACTTGCGGTTCTGGTAATCGGCGAAGCGGCCGGGGAAGCTTGCCAGCCTGCCGCGATCCAGCTCGACGATGCGCGTGGCGACGGAATCGAGAAAGCGCCGGTCGTGGGTGATCACCACCACGGCGCCGCCGAATCCGGCGATGAGGCTTTCCAGCCAGAGGATGCCCTCGAGATCGAGATGGTTGGTCGGTTCATCCAGCAGCAGCAGTTCCGGCTCGCCCGCCAGCGCGCGCGCCAGAGCCACGCGCTTGACGCCGCCGCCGGACAACTCGGAGAGGCGTGCCTCTCCGGACAGTCCGATCTGTGCCAGCGCCTGCTCGACGCGCGTGTTGAGCCGCCAGCCGTCGCCCGCCTCGAGTTGCACTTGCAGCTCGTGCAGGCGGGTCAGCGCCGCCTCGCCGTGATCGTGCGCCAGGCACTGGGCGGCCTCGTGATAGGCAACGAGCAGCCGGCTCGCTTCGCCGAGGCCGCCGGCCACCGCGTCATAGACGGTCTGCTGCGGCGGGAAATCCGGCTCCTGCGCAACATGGGCCACGCGCAGGCCGTCGCGCCGCCACAGCACCCCGTCGTCGAGTGCGGCCTGCCCGGCCAGCGCGCGCAGCAGGCTCGACTTGCCGCTGCCGTTGCGGCCGATGAGCGCGATGCGCTCGCCCGCGTCGATCTGGAAATCGGCATGATCGAGCAGTGCGACATGGCCGAAGGCCAGGCACCCCTTGTCGAGGGTCAAAAGCGGCATGGGACGGGCGGCGCGAAGCAGGCGCCGGGGACGCAACGCAATGGCGGGATTATAGCGGAGCGGCTGACGCCGCATCGCCGGCCTTGGCCCATCCCAGGGTGGATGAAACCCGGCGGTCGCGGTCTGCACGCAGGACATTTCACGTTAAAATATGCGCCCGCGCTCCTCGTAGTTCAATGGATAGAACGGCCGCCTCCTAAGCGGCAGATACAGGTTCGATTCCTGTCGAGGGGACCAGCCTCGCCGCCTGGGAAAGTCAGTCCCCGCAATACGGCGCTACTTCGGCCGCGGCGTCATTTTCTGCTCGACGGCGAACACCGCCGCCTCGACGCGCGAGGTGAGGTTGAGCTTGGAGAGGATGTGGCGCACGTGCAGCTTGACGGTGTCGTGCGAGATGTCCAGCGCGCGGGCGATGGCCTTGTTCGACTGGCCCCGTGCCAGATGGTCGAGAATTTCGCGCTCGCGCGCCGTAAGCTGGGCCAGCAGATTCTCGCGCGAGGCGCTCTTGCTGCCGCCGCCCTGCAGGAGGTTCACCAGTTTCAGCGTCATCGCCGGCGCGACGACGGTCTCGCCGCGCACGGCGCGCTGGATGGCGTCGACAACGTCGTCCGGCTCCATATCCTTGAGCAGATAGCCGCGCGCGCCGGCGCGCATGGCGTTGGCGAGGTCGTCCTCGGCATCGCTGACGGTGAGGATCAGGGTCGGTTTCGTCCAGCCCTTCCCCTGCAATTCGCGCAGAAGCGCGAGGCCGCCGTGCGGCGGCATGTTGAGGTCGAGCACCAGCACGTCGGGTTGCGCCTCGCCGAGCAGCCGCGCCGCTTCGGCGGGCTGGCCGGTGGCAGCAACGACGCGGATGGTGTCGCGAACGTCAAGCAGTTCGGCCAATCCCTTGCGGAACAGGGTGTGATCGTCGACCAGCATGACCTTGATGATCTCTTCGCTCATGCTGCCTTCCCGCCAGCGATCGGCACGAGCAGGCGCAGGCGCGCACCGCCCTGCGGCCGGTTGGCGATCTCGATGTTGCCGTTGAGGCGCTGGGCGCGCTCGCTCATGATGCTGATGCCGAAATGGTGGCGCAGGTCGGGCGTGGCGCCCATGACGAAGACGCCGCGGCCGTCGTCCTCGACGGTGAAGGCGTACTGGCCGTCGGCCACTGCCAGCGTCAGCCAGGCGTGCTTCGCCCCGGCATGGCGGGCAACGTTGGAGAGCGCTTCCTGCAGGATGTGGAACACCTGCACTTCCTGGTCGACCGTGAGGTTGAGGTCGGGAATGCGGTTTTCGAATTCGAGGCGGATGCCGGTGCGGTCGAAGTAGCCCGCGGCAAGTTCTTTCAGGGCATGCTCGAGACCGAGGGGGTCCATGCGGTTGCGGAACTGGGTGAGCAGCTCGCGCAGGCTGGCATAGGCCTCGTCGAGCGCCTGCTGGATGTCGCCGGAGTACTTGAGGGCCTGGCCGCTTTCGTAGCCGAGCAGCGCCTCGCGCAACAGTTCGATGCGCATCTTCATGTAGGCCATGGTCTGCGCCAGCGAGTCGTGCACCTCGTTGGCCATCATCTGCCGCTCGTTCATCAGGGTCATGCGCAGGTTCTCCTGCATGAGGCGGGTGTTCTCGAGCGCCATGGCGAGATGCTCGCTGATCGAGCGAAAGAGCAGCGACACTTCCTCGGGTATCGGCCGCTCCTCGGTCATGTAGAGGTTGTAGACGCCGAGCAGCCGCCCGTTGTGCTCGAGCGGCACGACCACCATGGAACGGCAGGCGCCGAAAAAGGGCTGCCCGGTGCGCGCGGCACAGGGCTTGAGGTCGGCCGTCTGCCTGATTTCGTCGTTGCGCAGGGCGGCGCCGCAGGCGCCGCAGTGGATGTCGACCAGGCGCTCGTTCTCGACCACCTCGGCAGGCAGCCCCAGCGAAGCGGCGAGCTTGAGGTGCCGGCCGTCGCTGGTCAGCACGCGCACGATGCCGGCCGAGGCGCCGGAGAGCCGCACCATCATGCCGAGAAAACGGTCGAGCAGCGCCTCCAGGTCGTATTCGGACGCCAGCGTGGTGGTGACTTCGGAGAGAACGCGCAAGGCCTGGAGGCGGTTCACCTCCCCCCCCTCCTGCTGCGGTTCGCCGTCGGCCTGTCTCAACACGGTGCCGCCTTGCTTCATGCCTCGTCTCCAAACGGTCCCGTCCGCTTGCAGCGGATCTCCTGCAATTTTACACGCTATAAGTATTCACTGAAATACTGATTATTCGATGAGCCTCGGCAGCGGCCAGCGGCCCTCGAGAATCCGTTCTGCCCAGAGCAGGCCGGCAACGCTCTTGCCATCGGTCAGACGTCCATCGCGCACCGCCTCGACTGCCTCGGCCAGACCCAGTTCATGCACTTCCAGAAACTCGCCGTCATCAAGGGCATGCCCGACATGGGAAAGCCCGCGCGCAAGGAAAATCTCGATGCGCTCGTCGGAATAGCCGATGCAGGGATGGATCACGCCCAGATGGCCCCAGTACTCTGCGACATAGCCGGTTTCCTCCCGCAGCTCGCGCTGCGCCGTGAGCAGGATGTCCTCGCCGGGATGAATCTTGCCGGCCGGCAGTTCGAGAAAAACGCGGTCGAGGGGATAGCGAAACTGGCGCTCGAAGAGCAGCTTGCCGCTGGGCAATTCCGCAATCATCACGACCGCGCCCGGATGGCGGACGAACTCGCGGGTGGCCGTTTTTCCGTTCGGCAGGCGAACGGTATCGCACCGCACGCGCAACAATTGGCCGGCAAACACCTCTTCACTGGCCAGCCCGGATTCTCTCAAGTGATTGTCTTGTATTGTTTTTTTCATTTTCTTTCATGAAGGGGTTTATTCTCGACTAATTTAGTCTATTATAAGAATTCCATAATTTACTAAATGGAGGCAAAAAATGTCTGGATTCATCCCCGGCTTCAATGGCGACGGTATCGTGACGGTCAACCGCGTGCTGCTCAAGCCCGAGTATAGCGTCGACGACCTGGAGGAACGGGTCGCCCTGCTGTGTGAAAACGTGAAGACCTACCATTCCGACACCGGCTTCATCGGCGGCTTCGTCGCCCTCAATTCCGGCATGATTTCAAACGAAGGCAGCACCGTCGGCCAGGCGGTGGCCAGCCCGCTGAAGGAGCGCGAGGCGCTGATCGTCACTTTCTGGCGCTCATTCGACGAGCACGAGGCCTCGCACCGCAGCGACACTTTCCAGCCGCTGTTCAGGCAGGCGCTCGAATTGTGCGAGAACGGCAACGAAGAGTTCGTTTACCGCATGCTGTGGTCCGGCAAGGCCTACAGCACCGAGGAGGCAAAGGAAGCGCGCGCCGCCAAGGCGCGCTATGCGCAGGCGGCCTAATGCCGCTTTGCCGGCCTTGGATCATCGGCGCCCGGATGCAACCTGACGGTCACGGTCGGCAAGCAAGGCGTTTCGCGCTTAACGGCGAACCTACCCGCCGATCAGGAACTGGTAGATCGCAAAGGTCGAGCGGAAGAAGGTGCCATCGGGCAGCAGCCCGACGAGCGCCACGGCCAGGCCGTTGATCGAGAGCAGGATGCGCATGTCGCGCGGCGCCTCGATCGGGGCCGTCTCGGTCGGCTCGTCGAAGTACATCACCTTCACCACGCGCAGGTAGTAGAAGGCGCCGACCAGCGAGAAGAGCACGGCAAACACCGCCAGCCAGACCTGCCTGGCCGCCACGACGGCCTGAAGCACCGCGAACTTGGCGAAGAAACCGACGAAGAACGGCACGCCGGCCATCGAGAACATGAGGATCATCATGATCGCGGCGAACCACGGGCTGCGCTTGTTGAGGCCCTTGAAGTCCTCGATTTCCTCGGCCTCGAAGCCGGCGCGCGAGAGCAGCAGGATCATGCCGAAGGCACCCAGGCTCATCAGCACATAGGCGATCACGTAGAACGTCGCCGAGCTGTAGGCGTTGATCGCCATGCGCAGGGGATCGAGCACGCCGGCGCTCCCGACTAGGCCGGAGAGCACGCCGAGCAGCATGTATCCCATGTGGGATATCGCCGAATAGGCCAGCATGCGCTTGAGGTTGGTTTGCGCAATCGCCGCCAGATTGCCCAGGGCAATGGACAGCGTGGCAAGGATCATCAGCATCACCTGCCAATGCTGCGCAAGGTCGGCCAGGCCGGTGACGAGCAGGCGCAGGACGATGGCCAGCGCGGCCAGCTTCGGCGCCGAGCCGAGCAAGAGCGTCACCGCGGTCGGCGCGCCATGATAGACGTCGGGCACCCACATGTGGAATGGCACCGCGCCCAGCTTGAAGGCCAGGCCGGCGACGATGAAGACCAGACCGAACACCAGCACGGGCTTGTTGCCGCCGCCCTGCGCGATGATCTGGCTGATCTCGAAGAGCTCCAGGCTGCCCGTGGCACCGTACACCATGGACATGCCATACAGCAGCAGGCCGGAAGCCAGGGCGCCGAGGACGAAGTACTTCATCGCGGCTTCGGTGGCACGCGCCGATTCGCGGTCGATTGCGACCAGGGCATACATCGACAGGGCCAGCATCTCGATGCCGAGATACAGGCTGACGAAATGGCTGGCCGAGATCATCACCATCATGCCGAGCGTGGCAAACAGCACCAGCACGAAGAACTCTCCCTTGTCGAGATTGCGCACGGCAAGGTAACTGCGGCTGTAGACCAGCATGACGGCGACGGCCGGATAGAGCATCAGCTTAAGGTAGTCGGCCAGCAGGTCGTCGACGAACATGTTGTTGAATGTCGTCACGCCCTGCCCGTCCAGCGTGAAGAAGGTGATGCCGAAGCAACCCGCCAGGGTGAGTTGCGCCAACAGATAAACGATCCAGCGGCGCCCCTTGCCGGCCAGCGCATCGACCAGCAGCATCACGCAGGCCATGATCAGTATGAAGATCTCCGCCGAGGCGGGATAGAGATCGGGCATTACGAAATTCATGTCTTGTCCGTCCTCAGATCTTGGGCGCCGCAACGTGCTTCAGCAGGTTGTCAACCGAGGCGTGCATCACTTCCGTGAAGGGCTGCGGGTAAAGGCCCATGCCCAGCACGCACAGCGCCAGTATGCCGAGGACGGCGAATTCCCGCGCATCCAGGTCGGTGAGATCGGCCACGTGGGGATTGGTCACGGTGCCGTACAACACCCGCTTGACCAGCCACAGGGAATAGGCGGCGCCGAAAATCAGGGTTGTCGCGGCGATGAAGCCGATCCAGAAGTTGTATTGCACGGAACCGAGGATGACCATGAACTCGCCGACGAAGCCGCTGGTGGCCGGCAGGCCGGAATTGGCCATGGCAAAGAAAACCATGAGGGCGGTGAACTTCGGCATGACGTGCACGACACCGCCGTAGTCGGCGATCTGCCGGCTGTGCAGGCGGTCGTAGAGCACGCCGATGCAAAGGAACATGGCGCCCGAGATGAAGCCGTGCGAGATCATCTGCACCAGGGCGCCTTCGACGCCGAGCGGATTGAAGATGAAAAAGCCGAGCGTGACGAAGCCCATGTGCGTAATCGACGAATAGGCGATCAGCTTCTTCATGTCGGCCTGCACCAGGGCGACGAAGTAGATGTACACCACGGCGATGAGGGACAGCGTGATCATCAGCCAGGCCAGGTCGCGCGAGGCGTCCGGCAGGATGGGCAGCGAGAAGCGGACGAAGCCGTAGGCCCCCAGTTTCAGCATGATCGCGGCCAGCACCACCGAGCCGCCGGTCGGCGCCTCGACGTGGGCGTCCGGCAGCCAGGTATGTACCGGCCACATGGGCACTTTCACGGCAAAGGCGGCGAGGAAGGCGAAGAACAGCAGTTTCTGCGCCTCCAGCGGAATCGGCAGCGCATGCCAGTCCAGCAGGTTGAAGCTCGCGCCGGCCTGAAAGAACAGCCAGATCAGGGCAACCAGCATCAGCAGCGAGCCGAGCATGGTGTAGAGAAAGAACTTGAATGCGGCGTAGATCCGGTTCGGGCCGCCCCAGATGCCGATGATGACGTACATCGGAATCAGCGATGCCTCGAAGAAGACATAGAACAGCATGGCGTCGAGCGAAGCAAAGATGCCGTTCATGAGCCCGGACATGATAAGGAAGGCGGCCATGTACTGGGCGACTTTCCGCTCGATGACCTTCCAGCCGGCCAGAACGACCAGCGGCGTGATGAAGCTGTTGAGCAGGATGAACAGCACGGAAATGCCGTCCACGCCGAGCTGATAGTTGATGTTGAAGCGCGAGATCCAGGGCCGCAACTCGGTGAACTGCATGTCGCTGGTCGAGATGTCGAAGCCGGTGTACAAAGGAAGCGTGACCAGAAAGCCGGCCACGCCAACCAGCAGCGCGAGCGGCCGCGCCATGCCGGCGTTGCGGTCGTTGCCGGTGGCGAGCACCAGCAAACCGCCGATGATGGGCAGCCAGATCGCAAGACTCAATAAGGGAAGACCAGACATTCTTGTTTTCCTAGGCCCGGTTTATCCACAAGGTCAGCAGCACGAAGACGCCGATGATCATGGAGAACGCATACTGGTAGATGTAGCCCGACTGGAAGAGCCGGACGATCGAGGCGATCCAGCCGACCAGCCTGGCCGAGCCATTCACCGCCAGGCCGTCGATCAGCGCCTGGTCGCCCGCCTTCCACAGGCCGCGACCGACGAGACGCGTGCCGCCGGCGAAGAACCAGTCGTTGAAGCGGTCGAAGCCGTATTTTTCCTCGAGGATGCGCGCCAGCACACCCGACTTTTCCTTGATGACGGCCGGCAGCCCGGGTCGCACGATGTAGAGGTACCAGGCCGTCGCCGCGCCGGCCAGCGCCAGCCAGAACGGCGGCGACATCATGCCGTGCGTGACCATGGCCAATGCGCCGTGGAATTCTTCGGCCATCCTGGCAACGGCGGGATGCTCCGGCGCGACAAAGACCGCGCCCGCGAAATAATTCCCGGCCAGGGCCGGCCCGACCATCGCCCAGCCGGCGAGAACGGAGGGAATGGCCAGCAGAATCAGCGGCACCGTCACCACCCAGGGCGACTCCTTCGGCTCGACCGGGCCAGGATGGCCTTGGTGGCCGTGGCCGGCGTGATCGTGCGCGTCATGCGCCGCATGGCCGTGGACGGCGGATTCACGGAAGCGCTCCTTGCCGTGAAAAGCAAAAAACACCAGGCGGAAGGAATAGAAGCCGCCGACGAAAACACCGGCCAGGAGCAACGCATAGGCGAAGCCGGCGCCCGCCGCGGTCGACAGGTGCACCGCCTCGATGATCGAGTCCTTCGAGAAGAAGCCGGCGAAGGGCGGCAGGCCGGCGTTGGCCAGCGCGCCGATCAGCACCGTGAGATAGGTGATCGGCATGTATTTGCGCAGGCCGCCCATCTTGCGCATGTCCTGCTCGTGGTGCATGGCGATGATCACCGAGCCGGCGCCGAGAAACAGCACCGCCTTGAAGAAGGCATGGGTGGCGAGGTGGAATATCGCCACCGAATAGGCCGAGGCGCCCAGGGCGGCGGTCATGTAACCGAGCTGCGACAGCGTCGAATAGGCGACGACGCGCTTGATGTCGGTCTGCACGATGGCGATCAGGGCCATGAAGAAGGCGGTGATGGCGCCGATGACGATGACGAAGGACAGTGCCGCATCCGACAGCTCGAACAGCGGCGACATGCGCGAGACCATGAAGATGCCTGCCGTCACCATGGTGGCGGCGTGGATCAGCGCCGAGATCGGCGTCGGGCCTTCCATCGAGTCGGGCAGCCAGACATGCAGCGGGAACTGCGCCGACTTGCCCATGGCGCCGACGAACAGGCAGACGCAGATCACGCTGACGAGCAGCCAGGGCGAGCCGGGGATCAGCTCGATCGTGGTCTCGGCCAGCTTCGGCGACAGGGCGAAGACGTCGCCGTAGTTGAGCGAGCCGCAGTAGGCGGCGATCAGGCCGATGCCGAGCAGGAAGCCGAAGTCGCCGACGCGGTTCACCAGGAAGGCCTTCAGGTTGGCATAGACCGCCGTCGACCGGCTCGACCAGAAGCCGATCAGCAGGTAGGAGACCAGTCCCACCGCTTCCCAGCCGAAGAAGAGCTGGAGGAAGTTGTTGCTCATCACCAGCATCAGCATCGAGAAGGTGAACAGCGAGATGTAGGCGAAGAAGCGCTGGTAGCTGTGGGTGCCGGCCAGGCTGTCGGCCGGCCAGTTGTCCTCGTCGTGCGCCATGTAGCCGATGGTGTAGATGTGCACCATGAGCGAGACAAAGCTGACCACCAGCATCATGGTCACCGTCAGCTTGTCGAGGAGAAAGCCGACCTGGAAACTGATATCGACGCTGCTGGCCCAGGTGTAGACCGCCGCGTTGTAGATCCTGCCGGCATCCACGTCGCGGTAGATCAGCCAGGACAGGACCAGCGAGGCGGCGACGCCGAGGCTGGTGATCCAGTGGGCGCCGGCGCGGCCGATCGTCCTGCCGAAGAGGCCGGCGACGATGGCGCCGAAGAGCGGCGCCAAGGGAACCCACAACGCGTAAGGATGCATTTCCATGGTTATCCCTGCAGGCTGTCGAGGTCGTCCACATGGATCGTGCGCAGGTTGCGGAACAGCACGACCAGGATGGCGAGGCCGATGGCGGCTTCCGCCGCGGCGACCGTCAGAATGAAGAAGACGAAGACCTGCCCGCCCATGTCGCCCAGGAAGTGGGAAAAGGCGACGAAGTTCATATTGACCGCGAGCAGCATCAGCTCGATGGCCATCAACAGGACGATGAGGTTTTTCCGGTTCAGGAAAATGCCGACCACGCCAATCGAGAAGATGATCGCGCCGAGAATCAGGAAGTGGCTCAGGCTGGGCATGGCTACTCCTTCTCCGAGGGCATGGCGACGAGCCGCACGCGGTCCCGTGCCTGGATGGCGATCTGCTCGGCTGGACGCATCTGCTTGTGGTCGCGGCGCCGCCGCAGATTGAGCACGACGGCGGCGATCAGCGCGATCAGCAGGATCACCGAGGCCAGTTCGAAGGGGTAGAAATATTCGGTATAGATCGCCACGCCCAGCGCCTTGGTGTTGGAGCCGGCCGCCGCGGCCGGCGCCGGCATGGCCTCCGGCCCGAAGCTGCGCGCGGAAAGCACCGCCACCATCTCGGCCACCATCAGCACGGCGATCGGTCCGCCCAGCCAGAGATTGCCCCAGAAGCCCTGACGCAGGCGCTCCAGGTTGATGTCGAGCATCATGACGACGAAGAGGAACAGCACCATCACGGCGCCGACATAGACGACGATCAGGGCAATGGCGAGGAATTCAGCCTGCAGCAGCAGCCAGAGGCCGCTGGCGTTGAAAAAGGCGAGCACGAGAAACAACACGGCATGCACCGGATTGCGCGAGGTGACGACGCGCAGCGCCGCGATCACCAGGACCGCGGAAAGGATGTAGAAGAGTGCAATCTTGATATCCATGGAAGTCACCGGTACTTGGCGTCCTGCTCGCGGTCGGCGGCGATCTGCGCCTCGTACCTGTCACCCACTGCCAGCAGCATCTGTTTGGTGTAGTAGAGGTCGCCGCGCTTCTCGCCGTGGTACTCCAGCACGCGCGTCTCGACGATGGCGTCCACCGGGCAGGCCTCCTCGCAGAAGCCGCAGAAGATGCACTTGGTCAGGTCGATGTCGTAGCGCGTGGTGCGGCGTGAGGTTTGCCCGTTCGCATCCTCGCGCTCGGCCGACTCGATGGTGATGGCCATCGCCGGGCAGACCGCCTCGCACAGCTTGCAGGCGATGCAGCGCTCTTCGCCGTTCGGATAGCGGCGCAGGGCATGCAGGCCGCGGAAGCGGTTGCTCTGCGGCGTCTTCTCCTCCGGATACTGCACCGTGATCTTCGGCGCGAAGAAATAGCGGCCGGTGAGCTGCATGCCCTTGAAGAGCTCCTTGAGGAGCAGGCTGCTGAGGAAATCCTTGGCACCCATAGCTCAGCCTCTCACTTGAAGATGTTCCACGGCGACACCATCCAGGTGCCGACGACGGCGATCCACGCCAGGGTCAGCGGCACGAACACCTTCCAGCCCAGGCGCATGATCTGGTCGTAGCGATAGCGCGGGAAGGTGGCGCGGGCCCACAGGTAGATCAGCAGGAAGAAGGCGACCTTGATCGCCAGCCAGTGGAAGCCGTCCGGCAGGAAGCCGACCGGCGACAGCCAGCCGCCGAGGAACAGGGTCGAGGTGAGCGTCGCCACCAGGATCATGTTGGCGTATTCGGCGAGGAAGAACATGGCGAAGGCCATGCCGGAATATTCGACCATGTGGCCGGCGACGATCTCGGATTCGCCTTCGACGACGTCGAAGGGCGCGCGGTTGGTTTCCGCCACGCCGGAGACGAAGTACACCACGAACATCGGCAGCAACGGAATCCAGTTCCAGGACAGGAAGCCGGCGCCGTGTTCGACGAACCAGCCGCGGCCCTGGGCTCGCACGATGTCGGTGAAGTTCAGGCTGTTCGAGATCATCAGAACGGTCACGAGCGACATGCCCATGGCGATCTCGTAGGACACCATCTGCGCCGAGGCGCGCATGGCGCCGAGGAAGGGATACTTGGAGTTGGAGGCCCAGCCGGCGATGATGACGCCGTAAATGCCGATCGAGGTCATGCCCAGAACGTAGAACAGGCCGGCGTCGGCATTCGCCAGCACGCCGCCGTCGAAGAATGGCACCACCGCCCAGGCCGCCAGCGCCGGCGCGATCGCCATCACCGGGGCGACGAAGAACAGCACCTTGTTGGCGCCGGTCGGCACCAGCACTTCCTTGAAGAACAGCTTCATGCCGTCGGCGATCGGCTGCAGCAAACCCGCCGGGCCGACGCGGTTGGGGCCGAGGCGCACCTGCATGTAGCCGATGACCTTGCGTTCGGCGTACGTCAGATAGGCCACGCACAGCATCAGCGGCACCAGGATGACGACGATCTTGATCAGCACCCAGATCAGCGGCCACACCGGCTGAACGGCGGCCCACAGCGGGTCCCACACGCCAAACAGGTTCCAGAACCACTGGAAGAACTGGAGGACGGCGTTTTCCATCTAGCCTCCCGCCGGGCCGCCCCAAGGGAGGCGACGCCCCCCCGTGGGGGGCAGCGAACGAATGTGAGCGTGGGGGGCCATCATGTCCGCTCCACGGTAATCTCGCCCTGCATCGGGCCGAGGCCGGCGGTCCGTTCGTGCCCGGCAGCGACGCGCACGCAGCCGTCGGGCACGCCGGCATCGAGCGCCGCCTGCAGGATCGCCGTGCCGCCGAGACTGACTTTGACCGGCATGCCGGCCGCGAGGCCGAGCTTCGCCAGGGTGGCGGCGTTCATGCGCGCCGCGGGCGGCGCCGCATCGCGCGTCCTTTGCAGCGAGGGCGCGCGGCGCGCCAGCGGATCGGCGAAATGGATCGGCACGTCGGCGATTCTTTGCAGGGTGGGCGTCGCCGCCGCCAGGTCGATGGCAACGCCGTCAGCCCGGTTGCTCAGGCGCTCGGCCACGGAGGCGGGCTTGCCGCCGAGAATTTCGGCGCGCACCGCCTCAGAGCTTTCCTGTTCGAAGCCGGGGAGTTCCAGCAGGTTGCCGAGCACGCGCAGCACCTTCCAGGCCGGGCGCGTTTCGCCCAGCGGCTTGACCGCGGCGTTGAAGCTCTGCACGCGGCCTTCGGTGCTGATGAAGGTGCCGGAAGTCTCGGTGAACGGCGCGACCGGCAGGATAACGTGGGCGTAGTCGGCGGCGCGGGTCCTGAACGGTGTCAGCGCCACGACCAGCTCGGCGCCTTTCAGGGCGGCCAGCGCCTGCGACGGATTGGCGCAATCGAGTTCGGGTTCGGCGTGCAGGACGAAATAGGCCTTGCGCGGCTCGGCCAGCATGCGCGCCGCGTTGAGTCCGGACGGACCCGGGATCGCCCTGGCGATGTAGCCGCCGACCGAGTTTGCCGCCTCGCCGAGATAGCCGAAGCGCGCGCCGGTCAGTTCGGCCAGTTTCTGCGCCAGCGCATGCAGCGTCGACGCCTTGGCGTGCTGCTGGGCGAAGTTGCCGAGGAAAATCGCGGGTTGCCCGCCCGAGACCAGGCTCTCGGCGATCTGCCTCGCCTCGCTCGAGGGCTGCACGCCGGCCAGCGCCGCATCGACCGTGGCGCCCTTCGCCTCGGCCGCCGCCTTGACGATGCCGGCCAGTTCCGCCGCCAGGGCCGACGGCGCGACGATGGACTTGGCGTGGAGAGCAATGAGCTGGTCGTCGCCGGCGACGTGGAGCAGGCTGACGCGGGTGGCTTTCTTCGCCGCCTGGCGCAGGCGCTGCGCCAGCAGCGGATGGTCCTTGCGCAGGAAGCTGCCGACGACCAGGACGCGATCCATCGCGGCAATGTCGGCGATGGGCATGCCCAGCCACGGCACGACTTTTTTCCCGTCGAGGGCAAAGTCAGTCTGGCGGAGACGGCAGTCAATGTTCTCGGAGCCGGCGCTGCGCACGAGCTTCTGCAACAGATGAAGTTCCTCGAGCGTGGCGTGGGGCGAGGCGATCGCGCCGAGCGAGGCGGCGCCGTGCTCGCGCACCACGCGCTTCAGATCGGTACCGACGAACTCCAGCGCGGTCTGCCAGTCGACTTCGCGCCATTCGCCGCATTGCCTGAGCATCGGTTTGGTCAGGCGTGCCTCGGCGTTGAGCGCCTCGTAGGAGAAGCGGTCCTTGTCGGACAGCCAGCACTCGTTGACGTCCTCGTTCTCCAGCGGCAGGACACGCAGCACCTTGTCGTGCTTGACCTGGACGATCAGGTTGGCACCGAGGCCGTCGTGCGGGCTGATCGATTTGCGGCGCGACAGTTCCCAGGTGCGGGCGGAGAAGCGGAACGGCTTCGAAGTCAGCGCGCCGACCGGGCAGAGGTCGATGACGTTGCCGGAGAGCTCGGAGTCCACCGTCTTCTCGATGAAGGGCATGATCTCGGCGTGCTCGCCGCGAAAGGCCTGGCCGAGCTCCATCCAGCCGGCGATCTCCTGCGTGAAGCGCACGCAGCGTGTGCAGTGGATGCAGCGCGTCATGTCGGTTGCGATGAGCGGCCCCAGGTTCTTGTTCACCACCACGCGCTTCTCTTCCCGGTAGCGCGCGCTGCCGTCGCCGTAGCCGACCGACAGGTCCTGCAGCTGGCACTCGCCGCCCTGGTCGCAGACCGGGCAATCGAGCGGATGGTTGATGAGCAGGAACTCCATCACGCCCTTCTGCGCCTTGACGGCGAGATCGGAATGCGTCTGCACCTTCATGCCGTTGGTGACCGGCGTGGCGCAGGCCGGCAGCGGCTTGGGCGCCTTTTCCACCTCGACCAGGCACATGCGGCAGTTGGCGGCGATGGACAGCTTCTTGTGGTAGCAGAAGTGCGGGACGAAGATGCCGAGCTTGTGGGCGGCATCCATCACGGTGCTGCCGTCGGCCACCTCGGTTTTCCTGCCGTCAATCTCGATTTCCAGCATGACGCTATGCCACCTTGAAGAAGCCGCTGCCGGCACGCTGCACATCCGGCGGAACGAGACAGCGCTTGTGCGCGATGTGGTGCTCGAATTCGGACTTGAAATGCTTGATAAAGCTCTTCACCGGCATCGAGGCGGCATCGCCCAGGGCGCAGATGGTGCGGCCCATGATGTTGTCGGTGATGCTGTTGAGCAGGTCCAGGTCCTCCGGCCGCCCCGCGCCATGCTCGATGCGGCGCACGACACGCCACAGCCAGCCGGTGCCTTCGCGGCAGGGCGTGCACTGGCCGCAGGACTCCTCGTAATAGAAATAGTCGAGGCGCAGCAGGGCGTTCACCATGCAAACGGTCTCGTCCATGACGATCACGGCGCCGGAGCCGAGCATCGAGCCGGCCTTGGCGATGGAGTCGTAGTCCATCGTGCATTCCATCATGATCTCGGCCGGCAGCACCGGCGCCGAGGAGCCGCCGGGGATGACCGCCTTCAGCTTGCGGCCGTTGCGCACGCCGCCCGCCATCTCGAGCAGGTCCTTGAAGGGCGTGCCCATCGGCACCTCGAAGTTGCCGGGGCGGTTGACGTGGCCGGAGACGGAGAACAGCTTGGTGCCGCCGTTGTTCGGCTTGCCCAGCTCGAGGAACTTGTCGCCGCCCTCGTTGATGATGTAGGGCACCGAGGCGAAGGTCTCGGTGTTGTTGATGGTGGTCGGCTTGCCGTAAAGGCCAAAGCTCGCCGGAAAGGGCGGCTTGAAGCGCGGCTGCCCCTTCTTGCCCTCGATCGATTCGAGCAGCGCGGTTTCCTCGCCGCAGATGTAGGCGCCGTAGCCGTGGTGGGCGTGCAACTCGAAGTCGAAGTCGGAGCCGAGGATGCTGCCGCCGAGCAGCTTCGCGGCGCGCGCCTCCTCGATCGCCTCCTCGAAGCGCTTGTAGATTTCCCAGATCTCGCCGTGGATGTAGTTGTAGCCGTGCGCACAGCCCATGGCGTAGCCGGCGATGATCATGCCCTCGATCACCATGTGAGGATTCCAGCGCAGGATGTCGCGGTCCTTGAAGGTGCCCGGCTCGCCCTCGTCGGAGTTGCAAACGACGTACTTGGCGCCGGGAAACTGGTGCGGCATGAAGCTCCACTTCAGGCCGGTGGGAAAGCCCGCGCCGCCGCGGCCGCGCAGCGAGGACTTCTTCAACTCGGCGACGATGTTTTCTGGCGGGATCCTCTCGCCGATGATCTTCTTCAGCGCCGCGTAGCCGCCGCGCTTCTCGTACTCGGCGAGGCGCCAGCCGCGCTCGCCCGCCTCCGCATCGAGGATGAAGCCGAGGCCGCCCATCACTTGCACTCCCCGAGCAGGGCGTCGATCTTCTCGGGCAGCATGAAGCTGCACATGCGCACGTTGTTCACCAGCATCACCGGCGCGTCACCGCAGGCGCCCATGCACTCGCCTTCCTTGAGGGTAAACCGGCCGTCGGCGGTGGTCTCGTTGAAGTCGATGCCGAGTTTCTGCTTGAGATAGTCGGCGGCATGCACGCCGCCGGAGAGGGCGCACGGCAGGTTGGTGCACACCGTGATCTTGTACTTGCCGACCGGAGCGAGGTCGTACATGTTGTAGAAGCTCGCCACTTCATACACGGCGATTGGGGGCATGCCGAGGTGGGCGGCGACGTCCGCCATGGCCTCGGTGGACAGCCAGCCCCGTTCCGTCTGGACGATGGCCAGCGCCGCCATCACGGCGGACTGCTTCTGGTCTGCCGGGTACTTGGCGATCTCGCGGTCGATTTGTTTCAGCGCTTCCTGACTGAGCATGGTGTCATCTGTCCGTATCGCCCAGCACCAGATCGATGGTGCCGATGATGGCGGTGGCGTCGGCGATCATGTGTCCCTTCGCCATCTCGTCGGTGGCGGCGAGGTGCGGAAAGCCCGGCGAGCGCAGCTTGATGCGGTAAGGCTTGTTGCCGCCGTCGGAGATGGCATACACGCCAAACTCGCCCTTCGGGTGCTCGATGGCGGCGTAGGCTTCGCCCGGCGGGACGTGCATGCCCTCGGTAAACAGCTTGAAGTGATGGATCAGGTCTTCCATCCCCGCCTTCATCTTCTCGCGCGGCGGCGGCGCCACCTTGCGGTTGCCGGTGATCACCGGGCCCGCGCCTTTTGCGGAGTCGTTGCGCAGCCAGTCGATGCACTGCCGGACGATGCGGTTGGACTGGCGCATCTCCTCGATGCGCACGAGATAGCGGTCGTAGCAGTCGCCGTTCACGCCGACCGGCACGTCGAACGCCATGCGGTCGTAGACCTCGTAGGGCTGTTTCCTGCGCAGGTCCCACTCGACGCCGGAACCGCGCAGCATGGGGCCGGAGAAGCCGAGCGCCAGCGCGCGCTCGGGCGAGACCACGCCGACGCCGACGGTGCGCTGCTTCCAGATGCGGTTGTCGGTGAGCAGCGTCTCGTACTCGTCGACATAGCCCGGGAAGCGGTTGGTGAAGTCCTCGAGGAAGTCGAGCAATGAGCCCTGGCGCGCCGCGTTCAGGCGCTTCACGGTCTCGGCGTTCTTGAACTTGTTCTCGACGTACTGCGGCATGCGGTCCGGCAGGTCGCGGTAGACGCCGCCCGGCCGGTAGTAGGCCGCGTGCAGGCGCGCGCCGGAGACTGCCTCGTACACGTCCATCAGGTCCTCCCGCTCGCGGAAGGTGTACAGCACCATGGTCATGGCGCCGATGTCGAGGGCGTGCGTGCCGATGTTGAGCAGGTGGTTGAGGATGCGCGTCACCTCGTCCATCATGACGCGGATGTACTGGGCGCGGATCGGCACGTCGACGCCGAGCAGCTTCTCCACCGCCAGGCAGTAGGCATGCTCGTTGCACATCATCGAGACGTAGTCGAGGCGGTCCAGGTAGGGCACCGTCTGCAGCCAGGTCTTGGTTTCGGCCAGCTTTTCGGTGGCGCGGTGCAGCAGGCCGATGTGCGGGTCGGCGCGAACGATCACCTCGCCGTCCAGCTCCAGCACCAGGCGCAGCACGCCGTGGGCCGCCGGATGCTGCGGCCCGAAGTTGATGGTGTAGTTGCGGATCTCAGCCATGGCCGACATCCCCATAGCTGTCTTCGCGGATGATGCGCGGCGTGTTCTCGCGCGGCTCGATGGTCACCGGCTGGTAGACGACGCGGCGCTGGTCGGGATCGTAGCGCATCTCGACATGGCCGGAAATCGGGAAATCCTTGCGGAACGGGTGGCCGACGAAACCGTAGTCGGTGAGGATGCGGCGCAGGTCGGGATGGCCTTCGAAGAGGATACCGTAGAGGTCGAAGGCTTCTCGCTCGTACCAGTTGGCACCGGGCCACAGGCCGACCACCGAGGGCAGCACCGGAAAGCCGTCATCCGGCGCGAACACGCGCAGGCGCAGGCGCCAGTTCTTCGAGACCGAAGTCAGGTGGCACACCGCGGCGAAGCGCGGGCCGCTCCAGGTGCCGTCGCCCCAGGCCGAGTAGTCAACGCCCGTCAGGTCCATGAGCTGCTCGAAGCGCAGGTCGGGGTGGTCGCGCAGCGCGCGCGCGGCCTCGAGGTAATGGCCGGCGGCAACCTCGAGGGCGACTTCGCCGAGCGCCGTCTTCAGGCTGGCGATGCGATCGCCCAGCACGTTCTGCAGGTTCTGGCACAGCAATTCGAGCCTGGTGCTCATTCTCTTCGTCAGCCTGTTTTCAGCGCGCGATGGTGCTGGTGCGCCTGATCTTGTTCTGCAGCTGGATCAATCCGTAGAGCAGCGCTTCCGCCGTCGGCGGGCAGCCCGGCACATACACGTCCACCGGCACGATGCGGTCGCAGCCGCGCACGACGGAATAGGAATAGTGGTAATAGCCGCCGCCGTTGGCGCAGGAGCCCATCGAGATGACCCAGCGCGGCTCGGCCATCTGGTCGTACACCTTGCGCAGCGCCGGCGCCATCTTGTTGGTGAGCGTGCCGGCGACGATCATCACGTCGGACTGGCGCGGGCTCGGACGAAAGACGATGCCGAAACGGTCGAGGTCATAGCGCGCGCAGCCGGCATGGATCATCTCGACGGCGCAACAGGCAAGGCCGAAGGTCATCGGCCACATGGAACCCGTGCGCGTCCAGTTGATGACGGTATCGAGGCTGGTGGTGACGAAGCCTTTTTCCAGAACGCCTTCGATGCTCACGGCCCGCTCACTCCCAGTCCAGCGCGCCCTTGGCCCAGGCGTAGACGTAGCCTATGACCAGGATGCCGATGAAAACCATCATCTCGATGAAGCCGAACATCCGCATGCTGTCCGAGGCGACGATGTCCTTGAAGATCGTCGCCCAGGGGAAGAGGAAGGCGATTTCCAGGTCGAACAGGATGAAGAGGATGGCGATGAGGTAGAAGCGCACGTCGAACTTCATGCGCGCGTCCTCGAAGGCCTCGAAGCCGCATTCGAAGGGAGAGAGCTTTTCGCTGTCGGGCCGGTTGGGGGCGATCAGCCAGCCGAGAAGGATGGGGGCACACCCGAAGGCCAGGCCGACGAGGATGAAGACGAGGACAGGAAAGTAGTTTTCCAACATAGTCTGCGCGAATGGCCTTCCCGCCGCTCCGCCGAGCCCTTCGTATTCCAGTTTCACAGCGGGCCGGACGACCGGTCGGGCCCGGAGGATGTTTTTGGTGCCGACGGTGAGACTCGAACTCACACGGCTTTCGCCACTACCCCCTCAAGATAGCGTGTCTACCAATTTCACCACGTCGGCATGCAATCCGCGGTACCGCCACGCACTCGTGGCCGAGCCACTTGTTTCTTATGACGACGCAAAAATAAATTATACCTGTCTTTTTGCGCCGCAGCATCACTTACTTCGGTATTTCCTTCGCCTTCGAGCCTGCGTCATTCGCCGGTTGGACCGGTGCCGGTTCGACCGGCGCCGCAGGCTGGGGCTTGACCTGCTCCATGACGCTGGCCGGGGCCTGCGCGCGATTCGTTGCGAGATAGCTCAGGCCCAGACTGGTCAGGAAAAAAACCGTGGCCAGAACTGCCGTCGTGCGGCTGAGAAAATTGGCAGAGCCCGAGGCGCCGAAGAGGCTGCCCGAGGCACCGCTGCCGAAGGCGGCGCCCATGTCGGCGCCCTTGCCGTGCTGCAGCAGCACCAGGCCGATCACGGCCGCGCCCACCAGAATGTGCACCGTGAGCATCAGGGGAAAAAGTATGCCATCCATTGCCAACCGATCCTGTCGTTATTCCGCTGCCTGGCAAATCGCCAGAAAATCCTGCGCCACCAGCGACGCGCCGCCGATCAGACCGCCATCGATGTCGGCCATGCCGAACAGCTCGGCGGCATTTTGCGGCTTGACGCTGCCGCCGTAGAGAATCTGCAGCCGCTGCGCCAGGATCGCATCGCCTTTCGTCAGCCGCCCGCGAATGAAGGCATGCACGTCCTGCGCCTGCTGCGGCGTGGCGGTGCGCCCCGTGCCGATGGCCCACACCGGCTCATAGGCAATCACGGCATTGGCAAAGCCGCCCATGCCGGCGGCCTGAAGCACGGCATCGAGCTGGGCGGCAATCACCTGCTCGGTGACGTTGCCCTCCCGCTGCTCGAGCGTCTCGCCCAGGCAGAGGATCGGGGTCAGCCCGCCCTGCACCGCGGCGACGAACTTGGCCGCCACCGTCTCGTTGCCTTCACCGTACAGGCTGCGCCGCTCGGAATGGCCGACGATGACGTAGCGGCAGCCGAAATCCGCCAGCATGGCCGCGCTGACTTCGCCCGTATGCGCCCCCTGGGCATGCTCCGAGAGGGTTTGCGCACCCCAGGCGATCGCCGTACCCTTCAGCGATTCCTGCGTCTGGGCGAGGTAGGGAAACGGCACGCAGACGGCGCAGTCGGCCTTGCCGCCCTTGCCGACAGCCTGCACGAGGCTGCCCAGAAGGTCGCGATTGCGGGCCAGCCCGCCGTGCATCTTCCAGTTGCCCGCCACCAGTTTGCGTCGCATGATCCCCGGCCTTCCCCGCCCTGTAACCAGGTTCGCCAAAAGGCCGAGATTCTAGCGTTTGGCCACTTTCCGGTCAAATTGGAAGACCGCTCGGGCTTGCCGGCGGCACGCGCGCCCAGAAGGCGACCGGTCCATCGTTGGTCAGGCTGACCTGCCTGTCGGCGCCAAGGCGAGGCGCTGCAGCAGCCCGATCACGCTGCCGCGCGCCGGACGGTGTCGGCGATGCCCCTGGCCAGATCGGCCACCTGCCGGGCCTCGCGGCCCTCGACCATGACGCGCAGCAGCGGCTCGGTGCCGGAGGCGCGCAGCAGCACGCGGCCGCTCTCGCCCAGTTCCTTCTCTGCGGTCTTGCACGCCGATTCGATCTCGGGCCGGCCCTGCCAGTCGAAGCCGCTGGGCAGCTTCACGTTGACCAGTGTCTGCGGATAAAGCGTCAGATCGGCACAGGCTGCTTCGAGAGTGCTCTGCTGCAGGCGCAGCGCCGCCAGCACCTGCAGGGCCGAAACGATGCCGTCGCCCGTGGTGTGGCGGTCGAGGCAGATGATGTGGCCGGAGTTCTCGCCGCCCAGTTTCCAGCCGCGCTCGATCAGCGTCTCCAGGACATTGCGGTCGCCAACCCTGGCACGCACGACGGGCAGGCCGAGCTTCGCCAGCGCATGCTCAAGGCCGAGGTTGGTCATCAGGGTGCCCACCACGCCGGCCAGGCCGCCGTTCGCCAGGCGGCTGCGGGCGATTACGTAGAGCAGCTGGTCGCCGTCGTACAGTGCGCCCTTGGCGTCGACCATCATGAGGCGGTCGCCGTCGCCGTCGAGTGCGATGCCGAGGTCGGCGCCCTGCGCCACCACCGCCTGCTGCAGGGTTTGCGGCGAGGTCGCCCCCACCTTGTCATTGATGTTGAGTCCGTTCGGCTCGGCGCCGATGGCATGCACATCCGCACCCAACTCGTGGAACACCTTGGGCGCGATGTGATAGGCCGCGCCGTGGGCGCAGTCGACCACGATCTTCATGCCGCGCAGGTCGAGTTCGGCCGGAAAGGTGCTTTTGCAGAACTCGATATAGCGGCCGGCCGCATCGTCGACGCGGCGTGCCTTGCCGAGTTGCGCCGGCGCGGCACAACCCATCGGCTGCTCCAGGCGCGACTCGATCTCCGCCTCCACCGCGTCGGGCAGCTTGGTGCCGGCGGCGGAGAAGAACTTGATGCCGTTGTCGGGATAGGGATTGTGCGAGGCCGAGATGACCACGCCGGCCTGCAGGCGGAGCGCCCGGGTGAGATAGGCAACGGCCGGCGTCGGCAGCGGGCCGGTCAGCATCACATCCACGCCGGCCGCTGCGAAGCCGGCTTCCAGCGCCGCTTCGAGCATGTAGCCGGAGATGCGCGTGTCCTTGCCGATCAGCACCGCCGGGTGTTCTCCGGCCGGGAGGTGCTCACGCGCCACCAGGGTGGTGCCGGCGGCGTAGCCCAGGCGCATGACGAGGTCGGGCGTGATGGGCGCCTCGCCCACCGTGCCGCGCACGCCGTCGGTACCGAAGTATTTCCGCATCATGGTTACAAGTCCTGTCTGGCGACGGCCCGCCAGACCGCCAGGGCGTCCCGCGTCGCCGCCACGTCGTGAACGCGCAGGATTCTAGCGCCATTCTGCGCGGCCAGGAGGGCCGCGGCCACGCTCGCCGTCTCGCGCTGACTGACTTTTCGTCCGGTAAGCTCGCCGAGCATGGACTTGCGCGACAGGCCGGCCAGCACGCCGGCGCCCAGATCGTTGAAGCGTCCGAGATGCCTGAGGAGCGCCAGGTTGTGTTCCAGCCGCTTGCCGAAGCCGAAGCCGGGATCGACGAGGATGCGCTCGGCGGCAATGCCCGCCGCTCGCGCCGCCGCCACGCGCCGGGCGAGGAAATCGTGCACTTCCATCACCACGTCGCCGTAGCGCGGGTCGGCCTGCATGGTGCGCGGCTCGCCCTGCATGTGCATCAGGCACACGGCCGCACCCGATTCCGCCGCCGCCTCCAGCGCCCCCGGCGCCTGCAGTGCGGCGATGTCGTTGATGAGCGAAGCGCCGGCGGCGACGGCCCGACGCATCACCTCGGGCTTCACCGTATCCACCGCGAGCGGAATGCCGTCGCCCGCCAGTGCCTCGAGCACCGGCAGGACGCGGCGCAGTTCCTCTCCCGCCGGGACGGATTGCGCGCCGGGGCGCGAGGACTCGCCGCCGATATCGAGAACGTCGGCGCCCTCCCCGACCAGCCGTCGCGCATGCGCGACGGCCTGCGCCGGATCGAAGTGGCGGCCGCCGTCGGAAAACGAATCGGGCGTGACGTTGACGATGCCCATCACGAGCGGTCGCTCGAGACTCAGGCGGTAGGGGCCGCAGACAAGTTGGCAAGTCATGAAACAAGGCCGGATCGGTCACCCGATCCGGCCTGTCGTCGACGAGGTCGGCTTACGCCGGCGCGGCCGCGTTGGGCGCCGCCCCCGGGGTGTTGTCGGCCGGCGTGCCGGCCGGCGGCGCGGGACGCTTCGGCTCACGCGGCGGCCTGCCGGCCATGATGTCGTTGATCTGGTCGGCATCGAGCGTTTCCCAATCGAGCAGGGCCTGGGTCATGGCCTCCATCTTGTCGCGGTTCTCCTCGATCAGGCGCCGCGCCAGGCCGTACTGCTGATCGATGATGCGTCGGATCTCGGTGTCCACTTTCTGCATGGTCGCTTCCGAGACGTTCTTGTGCGTGGTGATGGAGCGGCCGAGGAAGACCTCGCCCTCGTTCTCGCCATAGACCATGGTGCCGAGCTCGTCGGACATGCCCCACTGCGTCACCATGCGGCGGGCAATGTCGGTGGCCCGCTCGAAGTCGTTCGAGGCGCCGGTGGTCATCTGGTTCATGAAGATTTCTTCGGCGATGCGGCCGCCGAAGAGCACCGCGATGGTATTGAGCAGGCGCTCGCGGTCCTGGCTGTAGCGGTCCTGCTCCGGCAGCTGCATGGTGACGCCCAAGGCGCGGCCGCGCGGGATGATGGTGACCTTGTGCACCGGGTCGGTTTTCGGCAGCAGCTTGGCGACCAGCACGTGACCGGATTCATGGTAGGCCGTGTTCATGCGCTCCTCCTCGGGCATGACCATCGAGCGGCGCTCGGCGCCCATCATGATCTTGTCCTTGGCGCGCTCGAAGTCCTCCATGTCGACGAGACGCTTGTTGCCGCGCGCGGCGAACAGCGCCGCCTCGTTCACCAGGTTGGCCAGGTCGGCGCCGGAGAAGCCCGGCGTGCCGCGGGCGATGATGTCGGCCTTGACGTCGGACGCCGCCGGCACCTTGCGCATGTGCACCATGAGGATCTGCTCGCGGCCGCGGATGTCGGGCAGCGGCACCACCACCTGGCGGTCGAAGCGGCCGGGCCGCAGCAGCGCCGGGTCGAGCACGTCGGGGCGGTTGGTGGCGGCGATGACGATGACGCCGGCGGTGCCCTCGAAGCCGTCCATCTCGACCAGCAGCTGGTTGAGGGTCTGCTCGCGCTCGTCGTTGCCGCCGCCGAGGCCGGCGCCGCGCTGGCGGCCGACCGCGTCGATCTCGTCGATGAAGATGATGCAGGGCGCGTGCTTCTTCGCCTGCTCGAACATGTCGCGCACGCGGGCGGCGCCGACGCCGACAAACATCTCGACGAAGTCGGAGCCGGAGATCGAGAAGAACGGCACCTTCGCCTCGCCGGCGATGGCCTTGGCCAGCAGGGTCTTGCCGGTGCCGGGGTTGCCGACCATCAGCACGCCGCGCGGGATGCGCCCGCCCAGCTTCTGGAACTTGGAGGGATCGCGCAGGAAATCGACCAGTTCGGAGACGTCCTCCTTGGCCTCGTCGCAGCCGGCGACGTCGGCGAAGGTCACGGTATTGGCCGATTCGTCCATCATGCGCGCGCGCGACTTGCCGAAGGAGAAGGCGCCGCCCTTGCCGCCGCCCTGCATCTGGCGCATGAAGAAGATCCAGACGCCGATCAGCAGCAGCATCGGGAACCAGGAAACGAAGAGGTTCATGAGGAAGGACTGCTCCTCCTCGGGCTTCGCCACCACCTTGACATTGTTCTTGAGCAGGTCGCTCACCATCCACAGGTCGGCCGGCGCATAGGACACGACCTTCTTGCCTTCCGTGGTGGTCGCATCAAGCGTGCGCCCCTGGATGACCACCTTGGCGATGCGCCCGGCCTTCACTTCCTCGAGAAATTGCGAGTATTCGAGCGTGTTCTGCGCCACCTGGCGCGTGCTGAACTGGTTGAAGACGGTCATCAGCACGACGCCGATCACCAGCCAGATGGCAAGATTCTTGAAGAGATTGTTCAAGCGAGTCCTCTTTGGCCCGTCAGGGGCCTGTTGCAAGTGATGATTCTAAACCGTTCCCCGCCCAGCGCAAGCGGGGGCGAAGCGGGCGATTACCCCTCCCGCGACCGGGGGTGGCACCCCAGCCCGAGGAGATATACCTCACTGCTGCGATCGCGCGAGGATTTCGGCTTGCGCACGACCACCTTGTCGAAAGCCGCGACCATCGCCTTGCGAAAGGCGTCAAAGCCCGCGCCCTGGAAAATCTTGACCAGAAAACGGCCGCCGGGCTTCAAGTGCTCAACGGCAAAGGTCAGGGCCAGTTCCGCCAGGTACATCGCCCGCGCCTGGTCCGAGACGGCAATACCGGAGATATTGGGGGCCATGTCGGAAATCACAAGATCGACCAGCCGGCCGCCCAGCCGGAAAGTCAGTTCCCGCAGCACGGCGTCCTCGCGGAAATCGCCGCGAATGAACTCCACCCCTCCCACCGGCGCCATCTCCAGCAGATCGAGCGCCAGCACGCGGCCGCCGCTGCCGACCCGCTCCGCCGCCACCTGCGACCAGCCCCCCGGGGCGGCGCCGAGGTCGACCACCACCATGCCGGGACGCAGCAGCTTGTCCTTCCCGTCGATTTCCATCAGCTTGAAGGCGGCGCGCGAACGCCAGCCCTCCGCCTTCGCCCGCTGGACGTAGGGATCGGTGACATGCTCGCGCATCCAGGCCTTGCTGGTCTTGTGCTTCTTCACCGCGTAAAATCCTTCGATGCCCGAATTGACCTCATCCCGGCGCCGCGCCCTGCGCGCCCGCGCTCATGCCCTGCACCCCGTCGCCAGCATCAGCCAGAACGGCCTGAGTGACGCCGTCCTCGCCGAGATCGACCGCGGCCTCAAGGCGCACGAACTGATCAAGGTGCGTGTTTATGGTGCCGAACGCGAAGCGCGCGAGGCGCTGCTGGCCGAAATCTGCGCCCGCCTGGAGGCCGCTCCCGTGCAGCATATCGGCAATATCCTCGTGGTGTTCAGGGGGCAGGAATCAGGGATCGGGAATCAGGAATCAAAAAAACCGCATGGCCCCAGGCGCCGCAGGATTCGGACCGATTCCTGATTCCCGCTAGACGTAGCGGACGTCGAGGATTTCGTATTCGCGCGTGCCGCCGGGCGCCTTCACCTCGGCGATGTCGCCGGCGTACTTGCCGATGAGGGCGCGCGCGATGGGCGAGGAGATGGATATCTTGCGGTTCTTCAGGTCGGCCTCGTCGTCGCCGACGATCTGGTAGGTGACCTTCTCGCCGGAGGCCTGGTCTTCCAGGTCGACGGTGGCGCCAAAGACGCAGCGGCCGTCGGCATCGAGCAGCTTCGGATCGATGATCTGGGCGTTGCCGAGCTTGCCCTCGATTTCCTGGATGCGGCCCTCGATGAAGCCCTGCCGCTCGCGGGCCGCGGCATATTCGGCATTCTCCGACAAGTCGCCGTGGGCGCGCGCCTCGGCGATGGCGGCGACGACGCTCGGCCGGTCGACGGCCTTCAGGCGGCCCAGCTCCTGGCGCAGCATCTCCGCCCCAGCCTTTGTGATGGGTATTTTGCTCATGGGGGTAAATCCTAGCCCAGTTCGGCGTGCAGCGCTTGCAGGGCGTAGACTTCCATTTCGTCCAGGTGGCGCATGCCGGCGCAGGCGGCCCGCGCCCCTTCGATGGTCGTGAACACCGTGACGCGCTGCGCCAGGGCGCTGGTGCGAATGGAGCGCGAATCGGCGATGGCCTGGCGCTTCTCCTCGACGGTGTTGATGATCAGCGCCACCTCGTTGTTCTTGATCATGTCGACGATGTGCGGGCGGCCCTCGGCGACCTTGTTCACGATTTGCGCCTTGAGGCCGGCGGCCTCGATGGCCGCGCCGGTGCCGCGCGTGGCGAGCAGCGTGAAGCCGAGCCCGGACAGGTCCCTCGCTACCTCGATCGCCTTGGGGCGGTCCTGTTCCTTGACGGAAATGAAGGCCTTGCCGGATTTCGGCAGCCGGGTGCCGCTGGCGAGCTGCGATTTGACGAAGGCCTCGGCGAATGTTCGGCCCACGCCCATCACCTCGCCGGTGGACTTCATCTCGGGGCCGAGAATGGTGTCGACGCCGGGGAACTTGTTGAAGGGGAACACCGCCTCCTTCACCGAATAATAGGGCGGGACGATTTCGCGTGTGACGCCCTGCTCCGCCAGCGAGCGGCCGGCCATGCAGCGCGCCGCCACCTTGGCCAGCGGCAGTCCGGTCGCCTTGGAGACGAAGGGCACGGTGCGCGAGGCGCGCGGATTCACTTCCAGCACGTACACCGTGCCGTCCTGAATGGCGAACTGGACGTTCATGAGGCCGACGACATTCAGGGCCCGCGCCATCTTCTCGGTCTGGTCGCGCAACTCGTCCTGGACTTCCTTGGACAGGGTGTAGGGCGGCAGCGAGCAGGCGGAGTCGCCCGAATGCACGCCGGCCTGCTCGATGTGCTGCATGATGCCGCCGATGATGACCTGATGGCCGTCGGACAGCGCGTCGACGTCCACCTCGGTGGCGTCGTTGAGGAAGCGGTCGAGCAGCACCGGGGAGTCGTTGGAGACCTTGATGGCGTCGCGCATGTAGCGTTCGAGGTCCTTCTGCTCGTGCACGATCTCCATGGCGCGCCCGCCCAGCACGTAGCTCGGCCGCACCACCAGGGGGTAGCCGATCTCGGCGGCGAGGCGGATGGCGTCCGCCTCGTTGCGCGCCGTGCGGTTGGGCGGCTGCTCGAGGCCGAGTTCGTGCAGCATCTGCTGGAAGCGCTCGCGGTCCTCGGCGGCATCGATCATGTCCGGGCTGGTGCCGATGATCGGCACGCCGTTGGCTTCCAGGTCGAGGGCGCGCTTCAACGGCGTCTGGCCGCCGAACTGCACGATGACGCCGGTCGGCTGTTCGACATGCACGATCTCGAGGATGTCTTCCAGCGAGAGGGGCTCGAAATAGAGGCGGTCGGAGGTGTCGTAGTCGGTCGACACCGTTTCCGGGTTGCAGTTGACCATGATGGTCTCGAAGCCGTCCTCGCGCATCGCCAGCGCGGCATGCACGCAGCAGTAATCGAACTCGATGCCCTGGCCGATGCGGTTGGGGCCGCCGCCCAGCACCATGATCTTCTTGCGCGACGAAGGATTCGCCTCGCATTCCTCCTCGTAGGCGGAGTACAGGTAGGCGGTGCGGGTGGCGAACTCGGCAGCGCAGGTGTCGACGCGCTTGAACACCGGGCGGACATCGAGCGCGTGGCGGTGCATGCGCACGGCGGTTTCCGTCGTGTCGAGCAGCCTGGCCAGACGCCGGTCGGAGAAGCCCTTGCGCTTCAGGCGGCGCATCTCGTCGGCATCGAGGTCGCGCAGCTTCTGCCCGGCCAGCGCGGCTTCCTCGCGCACGAGGTCCTCGATCTGCGCGAGGAACCAGGGGTCGATCTTCGTCAGCTGGAAGGCCTTCTCCCGGCTCATGCCGTTGCGGAAGGCCTGACCGAGGTGCCAGATGCGCTCGGCGCCCGGATTGGCGAGTTCCTGCTCGATGACATCGTCGTCGGCCTCGATTTCGTCGAGGCCATAGACGCTGGTCTCCAGTCCGCGCAGGGCCTTCTGCAGCGACTCCTGGAAGGTGCGCCCGATGGCCATCACCTCGCCCACCGACTTCATCTGCGTGGTCAGGCGGTCGTTGGCCTGCGGAAACTTCTCGAAGGCGAAGCGCGGCACCTTGGTGACGACGTAGTCGATCGACGGCTCGAAGGAGGCCGGCGTGGCGCCACCGGTGATTTCGTTCCTCAGTTCGTCCAGCGTGAAGCCCACCGCCAGCTTGGCGGCGATCTTGGCGATCGGAAAGCCGGTGGCCTTCGAAGCCAGGGCGGAGGAGCGCGACACGCGCGGATTCATCTCGATGACGATCATGCGGCCGTCGACGGGATTGATGGCGAACTGGACATTGGAGCCGCCGGTGTCGACGCCGATCTCGCGCAGCACGGCAATCGCAGCGTCGCGCATGATCTGGTACTCCTTGTCCGTCAGCGTCTGCGCCGGCGCCACGGTGATGGAATCGCCGGTGTGCACGCCCATCGGATCGAGATTCTCGATCGAGCAGACGATGATGCAGTTGTCCTTGCGGTCGCGCACCACCTCCATCTCGAATTCCTTCCAGCCGAGCAGCGACTCCTCGATGAGGAGCTCCCGCGTCGGACTGGCCTCGAGGCCGCGCTCGCAGATTTCGACGAACTCTTCCTTGTTGTAGGCGATGCCGCCGCCGCTGCCGCCCATGGTGAAGGATGGGCGGATGATGGCCGGAAAGCCGAGGGCCGCCTGCACCTGCAGCGCCGCCTCCATGCTGTGCGCGATGGCGGAGCGCGCCGAACCGAGGCCGATCCGCGTCATCGCCGTCTTGAATTTCTCGCGATCCTCGGCCTTGTCAATGGCCTCGCGCGAGGCGCCGATCATCTCGACGCCATATTTTTCCAGCACGCCATGGCGGGCGAGGTCGAGGGCGCAGTTGAGCGCGGTCTGGCCGCCCATGGTCGGCAGCAGCGCATCCGGGCGCTCCCTGGCGATGATCTTCTCGATCACCGTCCAGTGGATCGGCTCGATGTAGGTGAGGTCGGCCATCTCCGGGTCGGTCATGATGGTGGCCGGATTGGAGTTGACCAGAATGACCCTGTAGCCCTCGTCGCGCAGCGCCTTGCAGGCCTGGGCGCCGGAATAGTCGAACTCGCAGGCCTGGCCGATGATGATCGGGCCGGCGCCGATGATGAGGATGCTGTGGATGTCGGTGCGCTTAGGCATAGGTTTGCGCCGGGCAGCCCCAAGGAGGCATGCGCCCCCCTGCGGGGGGAAGCGCGCAGGGTTTGCGAGCGTGGGGGGCCATCATTTCGCCTTTCTGTCCTGCATCAGCTTGATGAAACGGTCGAACAGGTACGCCACGTCGTGCGTCGCCGGGCTCGCCTCGGGATGGCCCTGAAAGCAGAAGGCCGGCACGTCGGTGCGCTCCATGCCCTGCAGGCTGCCGTCGAAGAGCGAGACGTGGGTGACGCGCAGGTTGGCGGGCAGCGTCCGCGCATCGACAGCGAAGCCGTGGTTCTGGCTGGTGATCAGCACATGGCCGCTGCCGAGATCCTTCACCGGATGGTTGCCTCCATGATGGCCGAACTTCATCTTGGTCGTCTTCGCGCCGGACGCCAGCCCCATCAGCTGATGACCGAGGCAGATGCCGAAGGTCGGAATGCCGCGCGCCAGGATTTCGCGAATCGCCGCGATCGCGTAATCGCACGCCTCGGGGTCGCCCGGGCCGTTGGAGAGGAACACGCCATCCGGATTCAGCGCCAGCGCCTCGGCGGCCGGCGCCTGTGCCGGCAACACCGTGACGCGGCAACCGCGCGAAGCCAGCATGCGCAGGATGTTGCGCTTGACGCCATAGTCGTAGGCAACGACATGAAAGCGCGGGGACTCCGGCGTGACGTAGCCCCTGCCCAGCTGCCACTCGCCCTCGGTCCATTCATAGGGTCGCGCGGTGCTCACCACCTTGGCGAGATCCATGCCGGCCAGGCCGGGAAAGCGCCGTGCCGCGGCGACTGACTTTTCCTCGTCCCCCGCATTCATATCGCCGCTGGCCAGACAGCCGTTCTGCGCGCCCTTCTCGCGCAGGATGCGCGTCAGCTTGCGCGTGTCGATGCCGGCGAGCGCCACAATATTCTCGGCTTTCAGGTAGTCGGACAGCGTCTGCTCGCTGCGGAAATTCGAGACCAGCAGGGACAGGTCGCGGATCACCAGGCCGGCGGCCTGCACCCTGGCGGACTCGCAATCCTCGTGGTTGATGCCCGTGTTGCCGATGTGGGGATAGGTCAGGGTGACGATCTGGCGGCAATACGACGGATCGGTGAGGATTTCCTGGTAGCCGGTCATGGCGGTGTTGAACACCACCTCGCCGACGCTGGACCCCGTCGCACCGATACCGAAGCCGCGAAATACCGTCCCATCCGCTAAGGCGAGGATGGCTTTCGGTAAATCAGACACTTAAGCGCTCCTGTCGGCACTGCGCAGGCATGCCGGGGCGAAGCACGGGCGATGCTGCGGGTTGTTGTAGATACGCGAAGCGGGACAGACTGTGCGCCTGGCCCGCTGGGATGAATCTGACGGATTTTACCCTAGGAAGGGCTCGTCCTGCAAACCGGACGCTCGCTCACCTCAGGCCGAGCACGTCCTGCATGTCGAAGAGGCCGCTCGGGCGCCCCTTGAGGAAGCGCGCGGCGCGCAGGCTGCCCAGCGCATAGGGCATGCGCGAGGCCGCCTTGTGGGTGATTTCGACGCGCTCGCCGGTGCCGGCGAAAAGCACCGTATGGTCGCCGACGATGTCGCCGCCGCGCACCGTGGCGAAGCCGATGGTGGACGAATCGCGCTCGCCGGTGACGCCCTCGCGGCCATACACGGCGCACTGCGACAGGTCGCGGCCCAGCGCCTGCGCGACCACCTCGCCCATGCGCAGGGCCGTGCCGGACGGCGCATCCACCTTGTGGCGGTGGTGCGCCTCGATGACCTCGATATCGTAGCCCTGGTCGAGGACGCGGGCTGCAGTGTCGAGCAGCTTGAAGACGAGGTTCACGCCGACGGCCATGTTCGGGGCGAAGACGACGGGGATCTCGCGCGAGGCATCCTGGATCTGCCGCTTGTGCGCCTCTTCCATGCCGGTGGTGCCGATGACCATGGCCACGCCGCCGCGACGGCAGGCGGCCAGATGCGCCAGCGTGCCGGCAGGGCGGGTAAAGTCGATCAGGCAATCCACGCCGGCCAGGGCCGCGCCGATGTCCGCGCCGATCGCCACGCCGCAGGGCGAGCCGATCAACTCGCCCGCGTCCTTGCCGAGAAACGGACTGTCCGGCTGCTCGAGCGCGGCCGCCAGCTGCATGTCCCCGGCTTTGAGGACGGCTTCGATGAGGGTGCGGCCCATGCGGCCGGAACTGCCGGCGATCGCGATCTTCATGCCTCTCTGCTCCTGGTATCCGCGGCGCCGGGCAGGACGCCCGGCCCGCTTACGGCTTCTCGGCGGGCCGTGGCGCGCTTTCGGGGCCCACTGCGGCCTTCTGCTCGGCTTCCCCGGCTTCTTCCTTCTTCTTTTTGTCGTCGTCCGCGGCAATCTCGATCACGCGCGAACGCGCCTCGGCGGTCGCGGCCGTCGCGGCTTCGGCCTCGCCCGGCTCGGCCCCAACCACATCGCCGGCAACCCGCGCCAGCTTGTTGCCATCGAAAAAAACGGCAAAGCGCCGCAACTGCATCTCCCCCCGGCCCGGCTTGAAGCTGTAGATATAGTCCCAGCGCTCGGCATGGAAGATGTCGGCCACCAGCGGGGTGCCGAGAATGAAGCGCACCTGATCCCGCGTCATGCCGGGCTTGAGCTGGGTGACCATCTCCTGGGTGATGTGGTTGCCCTGGCGGATATCGATCCGGTACGGCGTGATGGCCGAGGCCACATCGGGCATTTGCACGTTCGAGCATGCCGCCAGCGGCAGAAGGAGGGGCAGGTGGCGCAGGAGTCTCATGCGGGATCGGGGTCTGGAATTCTCAACAAACGCGCAAAACTATATCATATCGACCATCCTCCCCGACCCCGCCGCCGCCATGAGCAATTCGCAAGACCTGAAAAGCATGGGTCTCAAGGCGACCTTCCCGCGCCTGAAGATTCTCGAACTGTTCCAGAAGGCCCAGACGCGCACCGGCAGCCGCCACATGACGGCCGAGGACGTCTACCGCGCCCTCATCGCCGAGGACATGGACATCGGGCTGGCGACGGTCTACCGGGTACTGACGCAATTCGAGCAGGCCGGCCTGCTGGAGCGGCACTACTTCGAATCCGGCAAGGCGGTGTTCGAACTGAACGAGGGCAAGCACCACGACCACCTCGTCTGTCTGCAATGCGGCAAGGTCGAGGAGTTCTACGATGCCGAAATAGAAAAGCGCCAGGCCAAGGTGGCCACGGAGCACGGCTTCCTCGTCAGGGAGCACGCCCTCCATCTTTACGTCGACTGCATCAAGCCGAACTGTCCGAACAGGAAACCGGATCGCTGATCGGCGGAAGCGTTCCGGACACCGCTCAATAACCGAGCAGTTCGGACGCGTGCCGGCGCGTGGTCGGCGTGATCTTGACGCCGCCCAGCATGCGGGCGATTTCCTCGATGCGTGCTGCGCGATCCAGCGGCGTGACGCGGCTGACGACGCCGTTGCCTGTCCCCTCTTTCGCAATCGACCACTGCCAGTCCGCCTGGGCCGCCACTTGCGGCAGGTGCGTCACGCACAGGACCTGGCGGCCCGACCCAAGCTGCCTGAGCAGGCGTCCGACGATCTCGGCCACGCTGCCCCCGATGCCGACATCGACCTCGTCGAACACCAGAGTCGGCACATTGCCTGCGGTCGAGGCGATGACCTGGATGGCCAGGCCGATGCGGGAGAGCTCGCCGCCGGAAGCCACTTTCGACAACGGCCCGGCGGCCTGTCCCTCGTGCGCGCTGACACGGAACTCGACGCTTTCGAGGCCGTATGCGGCGCCTTCCGGCAATTTTTCCAGCGCCACTTCGAAACGCCCGCCCGGCATGGCGAGTCGCTGCATGGCCTCGGTCACGGTCTTGCCGAGGGCCAGCGCCGCCTTGCGGCGGCCCTTGCCCAGAATTTCCGCGCGGACAAGATAATCCCGCTGCGCCTGCGCCTCGCGCTCGGCGAGCGCTGCCGCATCCTGCAGCGTCTCCAGCTCGATCAGGCGCGCGCCCCAGCCGGCCAGCAGTTGCGGCAGTTCCTCGGGCTGGACACGGTATTTTCGCGCGGCATCGTGTACCGCCCGGATGCGGCTCTCGACCTCGGCGAGACGCGTCGGATCGACGTCGATACGGTCGCGGTAGTGGCGCAGGGCATGCGCCGCTTCCTGCAGCTGGATCTGGGCGCCCTCGATGATCTCCAGCGCGCCTTTCAGCGAAGGATCGTAATCGACCAGCTGGCGCAGCCGGGCGCCCATGCGCTCCACCTGCCACATTGCCGCCAGTTCGCCCTCCGACAGGCCCTCCAGTGCCTCCTCGACGCCCGCCTGCAGCGTGGCGGCATGAGCCAGCCGCTTGTGTTCGATGGCGCTATCGGCCCAGTTGCCGGCGTCGAAGCCGAGTCCGGCCACTTCCTTCACCTGCCAGGCCAGCATTTCGCGCTCGCGCGCATTCGCCTCGGCGTTCTTCTCCGCCGCCAGGCGCGCCTCTTTCGCCTTGCGCCAGGCGGCATGCAGGGCAGCCACTTCATCGGCCAACGGGCGCTGCGCGGCCAGGCCATCGAGCAGCTGGCGCTGGGCTTCGCCGCGCAGCAGGCTGTGATGGGCATGCTGGCCATGGATGTCGGCAAGGAAATCCGCCGCTTCCCGCATCTGGGTCAGGGTGGCCGGCGCGCCGTTGATGTAGCCGCGCGAACGGCCGCTCGACTCGACCACGCGGCGCAACAGGCAGGTTTCGTCGTCGAAGTCGTTGGCGCGCAGCCAGGCGACGAGCGGACTTTCCGCCGCCACGGCGAACTCGGCGCTGATCTCGGCCTTCTCGCAGCCGCCGCGGACCGAGGCCGCATCCGCCCGTTCGCCCAGCGCCAGAGAAAGGGCATCGACCAGGATCGACTTGCCCGCGCCGGTTTCGCCGGTCAATGCCCCGAAGCCGGCAGCGAACTCCAGTTCCAGCCGGTCAACGATGACGTAGTCGCGGATATAGAGGCGGAGCAGCATCTGGGCAGCTTCAGTAACTGCGCGGCGTCTCGCTCCAGTGCAGCTTCTCGCGCAGCATGGCGAAATAGCTGTAGCCGAGCGGATGCAGGAAACGGATCGAACGGTTCGAGCGGGACACGCCGACGCGGTCCCCCGCCTCCAGATCGAATTTTTCCTGTCCGTCGGCATGCACGCGGGCCCGATGGGGAGGATGCAGGACGATCTCGATGCGGCTGTCATCGCTGACGGTGATCGGCCGGTTCGACAACGCGTGCGGGCAGAGCGGCACCAGGCCGATGCCGGGCACCGAGGGATGCAGGATCGGGCCGTTGGCGGACAGCGCGTAGGCCGTGGAGCCGGTCGGCGTGGCGACGATGAGACCGTCCGAGCGCTGGTTGTAGAGAAACTCGCCGTCGATGGACACGGCGAACTCGATCATGCGGCCGAGGTCTCCCTTGTTCACCACCACGTCGTTGAGCGCTTGGGTGCGGAAGACGACGATCTCGCCGCGCTGCACCACCGCATCGAGCAGGAAGCGCTGTTCACTCTTGAACTTGCCCTCGAGCAGGTCGGTCACGCCGTCGAGCATGTCGTCGCGGGCCAAGTCGGTCATGAAGCCGAGGCGGCCCTGGTTCACCCCCACCAGCGGCACGTCCGATGCGGCCAGGTGGCGCGCCGCGGTCAGCATCGAGCCATCCCCGCCCAGGATGATGGCCAGGTCGGCCTGCTCGCCGATGCTGGCGTAGGAGGCAGTGGGAAAACCGTCGGCCCCGACCAGGGCGGCGGTCCCTTCCTCGACCAGCACGCCGGTGCCGCGGCTCCTGAGGAATTCCGCCAGGATCATCAGCGACTCGGCGATTTCGTGGCTTTTATACTTGCCGATCAGGGCGATGGTGCGAAAGGCCGGATTCATGACCGGGATTTAACCACAATTCCTCCCATGCGATTGCAGCGCTTTGCCGCCATTTTCAATAAAATGAAGCCCATGCTGGACCAACGCTCCCAGATTCTCCTCAAGACGCTGATCGAACACTATGTTGCGGAAGGCCAGCCGGTGGGCTCGCGCGCCCTGTCGAAGTATTCCGGCCTCGAGCTGTCCCCGGCGACGGTGCGCAACGTCATGTCCGACCTGGAGGAAATGGGCTTCATTTCCAGCCCGCACACCTCGGCCGGACGCGTGCCGACGCCGCGCGGCTACCGCTTCTTCGTGGACAGCCTGCTCACCGTGCTGCCGCTGCCCGAGGCACAGATCCATGAGCTGGAGGAACAACTGCAGCCCGACCAGCCGCAACGCCTGATCAACTCCGCCTCGCTGCTGCTCTCCGAACTGACGCACTTCGCCGGTGTGGTGGTGGCGCCGCGGCGCGTCACGCCGAAAATCCGCCAGATCGAATTCCTTGGCCTGTCCGAGAAGCGCATCCTGCTCATCATCGTGACGGCCGAGGGCGACGTGCAGAACCGCATCCTGTTCACGCAGCGGGCCTATACACCGGCCGAACTGGTCAGCGCGGCCAACTACCTCAACCAGAATTTCGCCGGACTGGACTTCGCCGAGATCCGCAGCCGCGTGCGCGAAGAACTGCGCCAGCTGCGTGCCGACATGACCGAACTGATGACCGCCGCCATGGAAGCCGGCGGCGAAGCGGTGGCGGAAACTTCCGGCCGGTACGTCATCTCCGGCGAGAAGAACCTGCTCGAAGTGGAGGACATCTCCTCGAACATGAACCGCCTGCGCGAGCTGTTCGCCCTCTTCGAGCAGCGCACCGGCCTGGTGCAGCTGCTCGACATGAGCAATCGCGCCGAGGGCGTGCAGGTCTTCATCGGCGGCGAGTCGGGACTGGCCCCGCTCGACGAATGCAGCGTCGTCACCGCGGCCTATGAGGTCGACGGCCGCATCGTCGGATCGGTCGGCGTCATCGGGCCGACACGCATGGCCTACAACCGGATCATTCCCATCGTCGATATTACCGCCAAGCTGCTGTCGAGCGCGCTATCCGCACCATGACGCCGTCCAGCCCTGCCGCGCCCCCCGGCAAGGCGGCCGTCCTGCTCATCAATCTCGGCACGCCCGATGCTCCGACGCCAGCCGCCCTGCGCAAATACCTGAGGCAATTCCTCTGGGACCCGCGCATCGTCGGGCTGCCGCGGGCGCTGTGGTGGCTCGTCCTCCATCTGTTCATCCTCAACACGCGGCCGAAATCGTCCGCGGAGAAGTACGCCAGGATATGGATGCCGGAAGGCTCGCCGCTCAAGGTGCACACCGAACGCCAGGCCAAGCTCTTGCGTGGCTACCTGGGCCAGTCCGGACAGGGAGGCATCGTCATCGAGTGGGCCATGCGTTACGGCGAGCCCTCGGTGGCCGGCGCACTGGACCGGCTGAAATCCGCCGGCTGCACGAGCATCCTGGTCGTGCCGCTCTATCCGCAGCATTCCGCCAGCACCACCGCCAGCGCCATGGATGCCGTCGACGAATGGGTTCGCCGCAATCCCGCCGCGGCGCAAATCGACGCGATCGACAACTTTCATCAGGACGCCGGCTATGTATCCGCGCTCACCGCCGGCATCCAGGCCCACTGGATGGACCATGGCCGGCCCGACAGGCTGGTAATGAGCTTTCACGGTCTGCCCAGGGCCAGCATCGCGCGTGGCGACCCCTACTACGGGCAATGCCTGGAAAGCGCGCGACTGCTGGCGGCCGAACTGGGGCTGGTCGAGACGGATTACACCGTCACCTTCCAGTCGCGCTTCGGCCCGGCCGAGTGGCTGCAGCCCTACACCCAGGCAACTCTGGAAGCGCTGGGACGGCAGGGGGTGCAGCGGGTCGACGTGATCTGCCCCGGCTTCGTTTCCGACTGCCTGGAAACCCTGGAGGAGATCGCCATGGAATGCAAGGCGGCCTTCATCGCCGCCGGCGGCAAGGAGTTCCGCTACATTCCCTGCCTGAACGAGCGCCACGAATGGATCGAGGCGCTTGCCGCCCTGGCGAAACGAAGCCTGCCCGCCTGATCAACTGCGCGACAGGCGCTTCCTGCGCCGCGCCGCGCCCGGGTCGAAGTGGCCGGCCATGTCCCTGACAGCACCGCGGCGCGCCTTGACAGCCAGCTTGAAAGCGCCTTCATCGCCGTATTTCTTCACGGAAAACTTGGCCCGCTTGGGCCGCCCGTCGGGCAGTATCCAGGAGGCAACCCAGAAACAGCGTTTTTCCGCGTTCGGCTTCTGGCCGGTTTGCGAAACGCAATAGCGGCACACCCCGACCACCCCGGACTTGTTGCTCTTCTTGACGATTTCCGCGTGCTCGCGCCTGGAGAACGGCGGATGCCTGGTCACGATCTCGTCGCGATAGGCCTTGGCCGCCGCCAGCGACCGTGACTTGCCGCCCAGCACCCCATCGCTGAACTGCTTGCGGAAAATGGTACCCCGACGCTGGATGGTCACCAACCAGCCGTGGGTGCGGCTTCTTTCGCTATCGATGCGGCTGACGCCGTAGATCGGGGATTTGCGTTTCACTTCGATTTCCAATGCGGAACATCGAAGCCTTTACGGCCGCAGGGCGAAAAACTTTAGGGCCCGGTGACATTCATTTGATCGGTGCAAACGGGCCTTTCCGGGCGCAGGGCAAGGCGCGGCGGCGAAGCCCCTCTCCTTAGCCCGCGGCTACGGCGTCGTCGGCTGCAATCCCACCACGACCGTGCGCGCCCGCACGTGCGAGAACACCCCTGCCGGCACATCGACCGGAATCGATTTCACCGGCCGCATCAGGCGCGCGTCGAAGACCACCAGCTGCCCGCCCTGCCCGCCCATGGAGCGATCGCCCCGATAGCGCGAGCTCACGTAGAAAAAGTCCCCGCGCGCCGTGTATTCCGGAAAGTGCGAATGACCGAGCGTGCCCGCCACTTCGATCGTGCCCGCCACCTCGAGCGTGTTCTTGTCGATGAACTGAATCTTGTTTGCGTTCGGGCCGGTGCCGACGATGTCGACGATGATGTAGGGCGCATCGGGGTGCGCCGCCGGCGACTCGGTCGGGCCTATGACCGGGATGCGCTTGACCACCTCGAAGGTGCCCATGTCGAAGACGGTCACTTCGTAGGACGCGCAATTGGCCTCGCCGATGTTGGTGCCGATGCCGAGCAGGCGGCCGTTCGATTTCACCACCGCACCCGAACCCAGATGCGGCTTGCAGCCGGCCGGAATCTTGCGGAGGATGCGGGCTTCGGCGAGATCGATGACCGCGTTCAAATGGTCGTCGTAGGATGCAACCACGAACTGGCGCCCGTCGGGCGAGAGAAAGCCGTCGTGCAGATGGCGGCCCACGCCGGTGATCGCCGTGATCGGCATCCCGGGCCGGTCGAGGTCGACGACCCACACCTGGCCCGCCTGTTCGAGCGCCACCACGAACCAGTTCGCGAAAGGCGTCGCCGTGATGATGCCCGCATCGGCCTCCACCTTCTTGCCGTCCGGATCGACGCCGGCGAGCCCGATCAGACGCAGCGGCTCGAGCGTGGCGGCATCCATGACCACCATCGTGTGCGGCACGTAGGAGCCGGCTGCGATGAAGCGGCCGTCGCGCGATACGGCCAGCGAGGTGCCGTTCAAGCCGGCCCGCACCTTGCGCACCGTGCGCATCGAGTACAAATCCACCTTGTGGACCCAGCCGGCGTCGTCGCGCACATAGGCCCAGCGCGGGTCCGTCGGATGGAAATCCATCAGGTGCGGCGCGAAGCCGGTGGGGACTTCTCCGACCTTGCGATGCGTCCTGCCGTCGAAGAACAGCACCTTGGCTTCCTTGCCGGCCGCCTGGCGGCCGCGCGACATCACCGCCATCAGATCGTCGATGCGATCGATCTTGTAGCGCGGCGCAGAGGGCAGCGCGGATTCGTCGGCGACGATCACCTCGAGCGACTTGCGCACGTCGTCGATGCTCCAGCTCAGCGTGCGTTTCGGCTGGGTCGTCACGAGCTCGGCCAGCAGGTCGCGGTCCTTCGCCGACAGCGCGCTGCGCCATGTCGGATGCTGCGGCATCAGCGTGGGCGGGCTGCCGGCGGCGATCTTTCCGTCCACCTGTGCCCGGTTGAGCTTCGTCTCGTCGCGGTTCAGCGCCGGGCCGATGTAGCCGCCGCGATCGGCGCCGTGACACACCGCGCAGTGCCGCTCGAACAGGCGCTCCGCACGGTCCAGGTCGAAGGCTATGGCGACCGTCGGCACGCCCGCGATCAAAAAAGCCCCCGCCAACATGCGCGTTTTCATCGCCCTATCCTCCCCGCCGACCAGGCCGGATTCACGTCGCCGGATTTCTCGCCTCCCGCTTATCCGGCGGCAAGTTTCTCGTCGGCTTTCTGGTTTTTGCGATAGACCTCGTAGATGACGACCGGAATGCCCAGATTCCCCAAATGCTGCCTGATCAGCGGCTTGACGTCGGCCCAGTCCAACCCGCCGACGCCGGTGGCCAGGCGCGGCAGCGCCACGCTCTTGATGCCTTCGTCCTGCACCAGCTTGGCCAGCGCGCGCAGCGCGTGATTGACGTCTTCCACGCTAGCCTTGACCGGTCGCGCCGACTTGGCCTGGCTCTGCATGCCCTGCGTCAGAAGATTGACGATGCCGCGCGTGTCGCCGTCCTCATTGACCCCGCGCCAGGCCCAGATTTCACCCGTCCTCGGCTCCTTGGCATGCATCGCATGGCGGTAGTCGCGCACCATGGAGGGAAAGCGCTCGCGCAGCGCCAGCGCCAGGCCGGAGTCGAATGGATCGTGCGTGGCAATGCCATGCGCGATCACCTGCGCGTCGCTGAAGAGGATGTCGCCCTCGACTTCACGGATCATGAAATTTCTCCTTGTGAAAAAGATTGTAGGACTGTTTAATTTTCGATCATAGCCAAGCAGGCATCATGGCATTTTGATGTGCATCTAGGAAGCCGTCGCAAAACGCGACGGCGGATTTTAATTGAGGCGGAATGGTGAAACGGATCGAATTTTCATCGGAGTTCGGGCCCCATTCGGCGAGAATTGGGTGGCATTCCCCCTTCTTTTTGCTCACGCCGGGCGCGCCTCTCCCGTCATAGGCCGTCCCCATTTAACGGGATTGGCCATCACCAGCATGGCGAAGGCGCGATTGGCGTTCCTGGCAAGCCCCCGCCAGTGCTTCCATGCGCGACAGAAACTCCGCCTTCCGCGTCGCGCGCGCGTGCTTGCCGAATCCCCTGCCGAGAGGGTATATCAAACTGCTGCAACCAAACCGGAACGGCTGGTTTTTTGGATAGTGGTGG
>JBDHRL010000092.1:0-10203 GCA_039807535.1 Rhodocyclaceae bacterium | reverse complement strand
AAGGGGCCGGGGGGAAGGCTCTCACTCGCTCTGCGCCGGCGGCGCGACCTGCAGCACTTCCTGCAGCGTCGTCAGACCGGCGGCGACCTTCATCGCGCCGGAGATGCGCAGCGGCTTCATGCCCTCGCGGCAGGCCAGTTCGCGCACCCGGGCCAGGTCGGTTGCCGGTGTCACCAGCTTGCGCAGTTCGGGCGACATCAGCATGATTTCGTAGAGGCCGACGCGGCCCATGTAGCCGGTCATGCGGCAGTCGAGGCAGCCGACCGGACGGTAGCTCTGCTGCGGCCTGGCGGCCTTCCACGGCGCGACCATCGCCTGCCAGATCTCCCCTTCCTCGTGCGTCATCGGCGCGGCCTTCTTGCAATGCGGACAGAGCGTGCGCACCAGGCGCTGCGCCATGACGCCGAGCAGCGTGGCATTGAGCAGGTAGGCCGGCATGCCGAGGTCGAGCAGGCGCGTCACCGCCGTCGGCGCGTCGTTGGTGTGCAGGGTCGACAGCACCAGGTGGCCGGTGAGCGCCGCCTGCACCGCCATGTCGGCCGTCTCGCTGTCGCGGATCTCGCCCACCATGACGATGTCGGGATCCTGCCGCATCAGCGCCCGCACGCCGGCGGCGAAGGTCATGTCGATGTTGGCCTGCACCTGCACCTGGTTGAAGGCCGCCTCGATCATCTCGATCGGGTCCTCGATGGTGCACACGTTCACTTCCGGCGTGGCGAGCTGCTTCAGGGTCGAATACAGCGTGGTGGTCTTGCCCGAGCCGGTCGGCCCCGTCACCAGGATGATGCCGTTGGGCTGGCCGGTCATCTGCGTCCAGCGCGACTTGTCGTCGTCGCTGAAGCCGAGCTCGGCGAAGTCGCGCACCAGCACCTCGGGGTCGAAGACGCGCATCACCAGCTTCTCGCCGAAGGCCGTCGGCAGGGTCGACAGGCGCAGCTCGATTTCCTCGCCGTCCGACGTGCGCGTCTTGATGCGACCGTCCTGCGGGCGGCGCTTCTCCACCACGTCCATGCGGCCGAGGATCTTGATGCGGCTGGTCATGGCGTTCAACACCGACATCGGGATCTGGTACACCTGGTGCAGCACGCCGTCGATGCGAAAGCGCACCAGCCCCATCTCGCGCCGCGGCTCGATGTGGATGTCGCTGGCGCGCTGCTCGAAGGCGTACTGCCAGAGCCAGTCGACGATGCTGACGATGTGCTGGTCGTTGGCGTCGAACTGGCGGTTGCTCTTGCCCAGCTCGACCAGCTGCTCGAAGTTGGAGGCGCCGCTGCGCACCTCGCCCTGCTGCTCGGCCTTCTTCACCGAGCGCGCCAGGTTGTAGAACTCGACGAGATAACGGTCGATGTCCTGCGGATTGGCGACGACGCGGCGGATCTCCTTCCTGAGGATCGGCCTGAGTTCCGCCTCCCATTCGCGCTGGAAGGGCTCGGCGGTGGCGATCGTCACCTCGCGCGTGGTCACCTCGACGGGCAGGATCCTGAAGCGCGTCGCATAGGCGTTCGACATCACCTCGGTGACGATGCTGAAGTTGATCTTCAGCGGGTCGATGTGCAGGTAGTCGAGCCCGGCGCGGCGCGCCAGCCACTCGGTGAGGAATTCCAGGCTAAGCGCCCGGTGCGGCTCGGCGAGCGCCTTCCATTTCTGGTCGGCAATGACGATCAGCGGATGGATGTTGCCCTTGAAGTAGCGGCGCTCCTTCTTGAAGTCCTCGCCGACACCCTTCGGGATGAGGCCGTCGGCGACCAGGTCGTCCACCACCTCGGGCAGGGTCAGGCGGTGTTCGCGGACGGCGGCTTCCTCACCGGCTTGGTTCATGGCGGCGCAGTGTCAATGGACTGACCGCACTATAGCCGACTCCCCCGCACCGCTCAATGGCAACCCTCCCGACAATCCCGTAGGTCGGCCTTCAGGCCGACTTTGGCCGCCGCTGTCGGGCTGAAGCCCGGCCTGCAAGGCCTGTCTAGCCACCGCCCAGCTCCAGCATCAGCGCGTTCACCCGCCTGACGAAGGCCGCCGGATCTTCCAGCTGGCCGCCCTCGGCGAGCAGCGCCTGGTCGAACAGCACGGCGCTCCAGTCGTCGAACTGCTTTCCCTCGCGTTGCAGCCGCCGCACCACCGGATGCCCGGGATTGATTTCGAGGATCGGCTTCGACGCCGGCACCTTCTGGCCGGCCGCCTTGAGCAGGCGCGCCAGGTTGCCGCCCATGTCGTGCTCGTCGGCGACCAGGCAGGCCGGGCTGTCGGTGAGGCGGTGCGTGACGCGCACCGCCTTCACCCTCTCCCCGAGCGAGGCCTGCATCTTCTCCACCAGCTCCTTGAATTCGCCGGCCTGGGCTTCCTGCGCCTGCTTCTCCGCCTCATCCTCCAGCTTGCCCAGGTCGAGGCCGCCCTTGGCCACCGAGGCGAGCGGCTTGCCCCCGAACTCGGTGAGGTGGCCCAGCACCCACTCGTCCACGCGGTCGGAGAGCAGCAGCACCTCGATGCCCTTCTTGCGGAAGATCTCCAGGTGCGGACTGTGCTTCGCCGCGGTGAACGAATCTGCCGTGACGGTGTAGATCTTCTCCTGCCCTTCCTTCATGCGGCCGAGGTAGTCGGCCAGCGAGACGCTCTCCTCCTCGCTGTCGGCATGGGTCGAGGCGAAGCGCAGCAGGCCGGCGATCTTCTCGCGGTTGGCGGGGTCCTCGCCGACGCCCTCCTTCAGCACGCGGCCGAATTCCTTCCAGAAGGTGGCGTACTTGTCCTTTTGGTTTTCGGCCAGGTCCTCGAGCAGGCCGAGCACCTTCTTCGTGCAGCCGGCGCGGATGGCCTCGATGTCCTTCGACTCCTGCAGGATCTCGCGCGAGACGTTGAGCGGCAGGTCGTTGGAGTCGACGACGCCGCGCACGAAGCGCAGGTACACCGGCAGCAGCTGCTCGGCATCGTCCATGATGAAGACGCGCCGCACGTAGAGCTTCACCCCATGCCGCTGCTGGCGGTCCCACAGGTCGAAGGGCGCGTGCGAGGGAATGTAGAGCAGCTGCGTGTAGTCCTGGCGGCCCTCGACGCGGGCGTGCAGCCAGGCCAGCGGCGCGTCGAAGTCGTGGCCGACGTGCTTGTAGAACTCCTTGTACTGCTCGTCGGTGATGTCCGACTTGGGGCGCGCCCACAGGGCATTCGCCTGGTTGACCGTCTCGTCCTCGTCGGTGGCGACCTGCTCGCCGTCCTTCCATTCCTCCTTCTTCATCACGATCGGCTGGACGATGTGGTCGGAGTACCTGCGGACGATCTCGCGCAGCTTCCAGCCGGAGAGCAGGTCGTCCTGCCCTTCCTTCAGGTGCAGGGTGATCTCGGTGCCGCGCGCGGGCCTGTCGATCATCTCGATGGAGAACTCGCCGGCGCCTTCGGATTCCCATTTCACGCCCTGGTCGGCGGCCAGGCCGGCGCGGCGCGTCACCACCGTGACGCGGTCGGCGACGATGAAGGAGGAATAGAAGCCGACGCCGAACTGGCCGATCAGGTGGGCGTCCTTCTGCTGGTCGCCGGTGAGCTGCGAGAAGAACTCGCGCGTGCCGCTCTTGGCGATGGTGCCCAGGTTGCTCACCACTTCCTCGCGGCTCATGCCGATGCCGTTGTCGGTGATCGTCAGGGTGCGCGCCGTCCTGTCGAGACTGACTTTGATCTTCAGCTCCGCATCGGACTCGAACAGGCCGGCGTTGTGCAGGGCCTCGAAGCGCAGCTTGTCGCAGGCGTCCGAAGCGTTCGAGATCAGCTCGCGCAGGAAGATTTCCCGGTTGCTGTACAGCGAGTGGATCATCAGCTGCAGGAGTTGCTGGACCTCGGCCTGGAAGCCGAGGGTTTCTTTTGCGGTTTCGGTCGTCACTGGTGAGCCTCCATGAGATCGGGTTAAACTTTGGGCGCCTGCTGCCGTTTTCAAGTGAGTCGATACGACCCTTGCCGAGGCAAAAGACCCGCCCCCGCAAATGACTTGTCAATCAATGGATTAGAAATGACCGCCGCAGCCGCCCAGGAAAAACCTCCGGACCCGGCCCCGCCCCGTCCCCTCGCGCGGATTCGGCGCATCCTGCTGGCGATCTACATTCTCCTGCTGCTCGTGCTCGCCGCGTCCGTCCTGCGGGTCGGCCTCGTCAGCCGCGACAACGCCCTCCACGAGGCGACCCAGCGAAGCCGCCTGCTGGCCCGCATTCTCCAGGAGCACCTCGCCCGCACCTTCGGCGAGGCGGACCAGGCGCTGAATGCCGCGCAGGAGCGGTTCGCGGGCATGGGCGGCCTGGAAAAGGTGGACGAGAAAACGGCGCACGAACTGCTCGGGCGTCGCATGGAACGCCTGCCGCAGGCAGCCGCCTTCGGCGCCGTCCTGCCCGACGGCCGCCAGCTGGCCCGCGCCACGGAATATCCCATCCTGCCCGCCGACATGTCGGACCGGGAGGATTTCATTTACCTGCGCGATCACGCGACGACCCTGCCCTACGCGGGGGCCGTGACGAAGAATCCCTTCGGGCCGGGGCAACTGATCCATCTTTCCCGCCGCATCAGCCTGCCCGACGGCCGCTTCGGCGGCATCGTCCGCTGCGGCATCGCTACCGGGTATCTGGTCCGCTTCTACGACGATCTGGATCTGCCGCCGGAAACCGTGGTGGCGCTGGTCAGGCCGGACGGCCTGCCGATCTTCCGCCTGCCCGAAACGGAAAATCTGCCCGGCTACAGCTTCGCCGACACGTCCGCGTTCCGCGACGGCCATGCCGTCGCACATACGGGCGTCTTCCAGCGCCTCGCCGCCGCCGACGGCCGCGAGCGCCTGTTCGCCTACCACTGGCTGCCCGACGACAGCCTCGGCGTCTTCGTCGGCATGCCGCTGGAGCGGGTGTATGGCGAGAGCAACCGCTATGCCGCGCGCGTCGCGGCCAGCGGCCTGCTGATCGCCCTCGTCTTCGGCGCGCTGTTCCTGCTCATCACCCGCCACCTGCGGCGCGAGGAGAATCTGCTGGCAGAAAAACGCCCGGCGGACCGGCGCCTGCAGGAGTCGGAAGCGTACCTGCGCGCCGTCTTCGACAGCGTGCAGGAAGGCTTCCTGGCTGCCGAATCGGCCGATGGCAAATTATTCCTGGCGAACCGGGCCATCTGCCGCATGACGGGCTACAGCGAGGCCGAACTGCAGGCCCTGTCGCCTCTCGGGCTGCATCCGCCCGAAGCCGGCGCGCGGGTCGCGGCGGCTTTCGCGAATATGGCGCATTCGGAGTACGGCCTGGTCAGGGACATGCCCGTGCGGCGCAAGGACGGCAGCATTTTCTTCGCCGACATCAGCTCCAACAGCTTCACCATCGGCGGCCGGGCCTACCACATCGGCGTGTTCCGCGACGTCACCGAAGTCCGGCAGGCGCGGGAAGCCCTGGCCAGGAGCGAGGCCCGCCTGCGCGAGGCGCAGCGCATCGCCCGCATCGGCGACTGGGAGCTCGACCTGGCGGACAACGCACTGCACTGGTCGGACGAGACCTTCCGCATCTTCGAGATCGACCCGAAGGCGTTCGGCGCCACCTACGAATCCTTCCTCGCCCTCATCCATCCGGCCGACCGCGACCGGGTGGACGCCGCCTGGCGGCAGTCGGTGGAGCAGCGCAGCGGCGACGCCTACGACATCACCCACCGCCTGCTCTTTCCCGACGGGCGCATCAAGCACGTGCGCGAGCGCGTCGAGACGCACTACGGCGAGGACGGTGCGCCGCAGCGCGTCCAGGGCACCGTACAGGACATCACCGAGCAGGTCCTCGCCGAGCAGGAGATCCGCGCCCTCAACGACTCGCTGGAGCGCCGCGTCGCCACGCGCACCATCGAGCTGCAGCAGGCCAACCGCGAGCTGGAGTCCTTTTCCTACTCCGTCTCGCACGACCTGCGCGCGCCCCTGCGCGCCATCAACGGCTACTCGCGCATCCTGCTCGACTCGGGGGAATTCGCCGCCTCGGCCGAGAGCCGCGACATGCTCGATCGCATCGTGCGCAACACCAATCGCATGAGCGACCTGATCGACGACATCCTCGACTATACGCGCGCCAGCCAGACGACGCTCCGCCGCAAGGAGGTCGACCTCGCGGCGCTGGCCCGCGCCGTCTGGGAGGAGCATGCCGCCGCCCATCCCGCCGCCACCGTGCGCATCGGCCAACTCGGCAAGGTACGGGGCGATCCGGCCACGCTGCGCCAGGTCCTCGACAACCTGATGGCCAATGCCCTCAAGTATTCCTCGAAGCGCGAACAGCCGGAGATCGAGATCGGCCGGCGCGACGAAGGCCGGGAGGCGGTGTTCTTCGTGCGCGACAACGGCGCCGGCTTCGACATGCAGTACGCCGGCAAGCTGTTCGGCATGTTCCAGCGCATGCACGCCGACCGGGAATTCCCCGGCACCGGCGTCGGCCTGGCGATCTGCAAGCGCATCATCGAGCGCCACGGCGGGCGCATCTGGGCCGAGGCCGCCCCCGATGCCGGCGCCACCTTCCGGTTCTCCCTGCCGGCAGACGAGTGATCCCGCTCAGGGCTCGCGAAAGAAGCGGAAAATGCCCGCCGCGGTGAAGTTCCTTATTGCCACCCCTCGAACATTGCGTTGATCTGTGCGCCCGTCGGTGTTGCGGCAAAACCGTCGAAACGCCCATCCCCGGCAATCGCACGCGCCGCCTGGAGGAAGCCGCCCCAGGCCGCGCGCGCCAGTGCGCCGCCGACGCTGACCCGCCTGACGCCCAGCTCGGCCAGGTCGCGCACGGTCAGCTCGCTCGGCCAGCCGATCAGCACATTCACCGGCCTGGGCGCGACCGCCGCCACCACCGCGCCGATCTGCTCGCGCGTGCGGATCCCCGGCGCATAAAGACAATCGGCGCCGGCCTCGGCATAGGCCTTGAGGCGCAGGATCGCGTCATCGAGGTCGGGCACGCCGACGAAGAAGTTTTCCGCCCGCCCGATCAGCAAAGGGAGATTGCCCGGCTCGCCGCCCGTTTCATCGATCGCCCTGCGTGCCGCGCGAATGCGCGCCACGGCGTCATTCGGCTCGCGCAGCGGCGCATGCGGATTGCCGGTCGAATCCTCGATGGACAGCCCCGCCACGCCGGTGGCAACGGCCAGGCGCACACTCTCGGCCACACCGTGCGGCGTGTCGGCGAACCCGCCTTCGAAATCGGCATTGATGGGCAGATCGGTCGCCTCCACCATGTCGTGCAGGTGGGCCAGGACGCCCGCCCGGCTCAGCCGGCCGTCTGCGCGCCCGCGCGACCAGGCAAAGCCGGCACTGGTGGTCGCCAGCGCCTTGAATCCCATCCCCGCCAGAACACGGGCGCTGCCGGCATCCCAGGGATTGGGCAGGACAAAGCAGCCGGATCGGTGCAGTTCGCGAAACGCGGCGCGCTTTTGTGAAACCGTGAGCGTGGCCAAGGGCACCTCCCCGGATCAGCCGTACCTGATCCCGACGATCTCCAGTTCGCGCGGGCCGGCCGGGCTGTGGAAGCGCACCGTATCCCCTTCGCGCGCTTTCAGCAGCGCCCGGGCGAGCGGCGAGATCCAGCTGATGCGCCCGGCGCCGGCGTCGGCCTCGTCAATGCCGACGATCTGGTAGGTGCTCTCGCCGCCCCCCGCATCGCACAGGGTGACGGTGGCGCCGAAGAACACCTGCTCCGTGTTCTCCTGCGCGGCCGGATCCACCACCACCGCGCTCTCCAGCCGCTTCATGAGGAAACGGATGCGCCGGTCGATTTCGCGCAGGCGCTTCTTGCCGTAGAGGTAGTCGCCGTTCTCCGAGCGGTCGCCATTGGCGGCGGCCCAGGCCACGGTCTGCACCAGCGCAGGACGCTCGGTCTTGACGAGGCGCCCCAGTTCGGCCTTGAGCAGGGCGTGGCCGCGCCGGGTCATGTAGTTCTTCGTGCCGCGCGGCAGGGCGGACGCGACCGGCTGGCCGTCCTCTTCCTCCTCCTGTGCCCCTTCCCTGACGAAAGCCTTGTTCATCTGCGCAAGCCGCTATTGGGTGCGACGATTATATCGCCAGGGCAACTGCGGCAAGCGATGCCTCCTCTTGCGACCGGGGCCTTGAAGCCAACCTCAAGTTGCCGCCGCCCCGACCGTATACACAATCATGGCCCTGCCTATACACCCGGGAGGATGATCGTCATGTTTTCAACAAAATCAAGAAGATCCGCCGCTGACCAGGAGGAAATCGCGCGCCTCAGGGCGCAAGAAGCGGCCTTGCGCGCCGATCTTGCGCGGCGGGAAGAGGAAAACACCGCGCTGCGCAAGGAACTGGAAGGCGCAAAAACCATCCGCGAACTGCGTGAGGGCGTCTTTGCCAACGTGTCCAATTTCGCCCGTTCGCTCGAGGGCCTCGGCGGCTCGTTCGGCCACCTGAACGACTTGCTGGGCCACCAGCGCGGATCGGCGATCGCCGCAGCCGAAGAATCCGACGCGAACCGCGCCGCCTTCGAGAAGATCACCGGCAACCTGCGCGCCATGTTCGAGCGCATCAGCGAGGCCTCCGGCGGCGTCGCCGACCTGCACGAGCAGGCCAGCCGCATCGGCGGCATTGTCCAGCTCATCAAGGAAATCGCCGACCAGACCAATCTGCTGGCCCTGAACGCCGCCATCGAGGCCGCGCGCGCCGGCGAGCAGGGCCGCGGCTTCGCCGTCGTCGCCGACGAAGTGCGCAAGCTCGCCGAACGCACGGCCAAGGCGACGACGGAAATCGCCGATCTGGTCGGCCATATCCAGACCGGCACGAGCCAGGTCAAGGGCATCATGGAGCGCGATGCCGCCGATGCGCGCACCTTCATCGACGACAGCGAGGCGGCCACCGAAGGCATGCAGCGCCTGCTCGGCCTGTCGAAACAGCTCGAACAGGCGATTCTCGATGCCTCGACCATCTCGCAGGTGGAACTGGCCAATTTGCAGGAAATCGCCCTGAAGCTGGCGGTGTACCAGGTCTTCATGGGAGTCGCCGATCTGGAACCGGACAGCCTGCTCGACTATACCCAGTGCCCGCTCGGCAAGTGGTATTACGAAGGCGAAGGCAAGCAGGAGTTCGCCGGCAAGCCGGGCTTCCGGGAAATGGAGGAGCCGCACAAGGCCGTGCACACCAATGCCGCCAAGGCGGTGGAACTCTATCGCGCCGGGGATTATCCCGCCGCGCTGCAGGCCCTGACGGCCATGGAGAACGCCAACCTGACGGTCATGAACTACATGGCGCGGATGGTGGGTGGCGGAAGATAGGTTTCGTTTCGGCTAGTGATAGACGGCCGGCTGGTTGAGCAGCGAGCCGTACTCCTCCAGCAGGTCGCCGAAGGCCTCGATGTCGGGTTCGCCCGAGACGAGCGCCTTCAGTTCGATGCGGAATCGCTCTGCCGCGCCGTCGCGCATCAGCACGCCCTTGTTCACGCGCTTGTCGATCACCTCCACGGCATCCTGCGCCGGATAATCGACCACATGCATCACCGGATTGTCGAAGACGATCATCATGTCGGGCACCTCCATGGCTTCGATATGGGTACCGGCGGATGGTTTTCAACCCTGTCCGCGCTGTTGTCTTTCCCCCGGCCTGCGCATACCATTGCCGCATGAAGGAAGCCGAGGACATCGCCGCCCTGCGCCTGAAACTGCACGAAATCCAGGTCGAACACCGCGACCTGGACGAGATCATCGAACGCCTCGTCCAGTCTCCGCCCCTCGACGACCTCATGCTGCGCCGGCTGAAAAAGCGCAAGCTGCTGCTGAAAGACCGCATCGCCCTCCTCGAGCGCATGATCGAACCCGACATTCCGGCCTGAACCGATGAGCCAATCGACAACATCCGCCTTCCATTTCGATACCCTCAGCCTGCACGCCGGCCAGCAGCCCGATCCGCAGTTCGGCGCGCGCGCAGCACCCATCTATCTCACCACCAGCTTCGTCTTCAAGGATACGGATCAGGCCGCCGCCCTTTTCAACATGGAGCGCGCCGGCCACGTTTACTCGCGCATCTCCAACCCGACGAACGCCGTGCTGGAGGAGCGCATCGCGGCGCTGGAAGGCGGCGTCGGCGCGCTCGCCGTCGCCTCCGGCCAGGCGGCGCTGCATCTGGCCATCGCCACGCTGATGGGTGCGGGCGGGCACATCGTCGCCTCGCGCTCGCTCTACGGCGGCTCGCACAACCTGCTCGAATACACCCTGCCGCGCTTCGGCATCGAGACCACCTTCGTCGACCCG
>JBDHRL010000091.1:0-10216 GCA_039807535.1 Rhodocyclaceae bacterium | reverse complement strand
GTCTTGTTGAAGGGCTCGGGCAGGCTGGAGGCGATGCCCTGCAGGCTCGACTCCAGCCTGACGTCGGCGTTGCGGTTCTTCACCAGCACGGCGCCACGCCAGGCTGCGCTGCCCGACAAATGATCGAGCAGGCGATGGCCCACCGTCCTGCGCATGTTGGCGATATCAACGCTGCCCTGGGCGTTGATGGCCACCGTGCCGTCGCCGCGCGTGACGGCATTGATGACGAGGGGGGAGCCGAGCAGCTGGGCACGCGCATCCTTCATGCTGACGCTGCCGCCGGTAAATTGCAGGCGGCCGTTCACTTCGGTGAGTGGCGGCAGATCGGCATCGACCGTCAGTTCATTGCGCAGAAACTGGTAATCGCCCTCGATCAGGGTATTGGACACCTTGCGCAGCGGTATCGTCAGCTTGAGCGCCAGCGTGCCGCTGCCCGTCGCGCGCATGCCCTCGGTGAAGCGGTCGATCTGCCCGAAGACCGGGCTCGACTCGATGTAGCGCAGGAAGTCGGCGGTCGGTCCCGCCGCGCGTCCGGCGATATTTATGACTTCCTCGGGCGCCTCGAGGTCGGGAATCTCGGCGCTGACGCCGGACACCGCGACGCCGTAGATGCTGCCCTTGTCGGCGCGGATCAGCATGCGCTTGCCCTCGAAGAGCAGGTCGCCGGCGATGTTCTCGATGCCGGGCCAGTCCGGCGCAAAGCGCAGATCGGCGCCGGCGATCTTGGCCGTGACCTGGAAGGCACCGCTCTTGCCGTCGGCGAAAGGAAAATCCTTCAGGTCGCCCTTCAGGCGCAGGCGGGTATCGTCGGCGCGTCCGCCGGTGATGGCGACGCGCAGCCAGTCACGCACGTCACGGTTGACCGCCAGCGGCATGTAGCGCCATACCGCCGCACCGTCGGCGCGCGACAGGCGCCCCGTGATGTCGATCTCGCCCGGGCCGTCGATACTGCTGCGATAGCGGCCGGACACGCTGCCGGCGGCGTCCCGGTTGTCGAAGGCGAGGTTCTGCAGCTGCACGTCGACGCGGCCGTCGGCCATCGTCCAGTGCGCCCTGGCGTTCAGCCGCTCAAATTCGAGCCGCGGGTCGGCAAACACCGCCGGCAGTTCCAGTGCGGTGCGGCGGCTGTCGAGGCTGGTCTGCCCGCCCTTCTCGCTGCCCTCGATGCTGCCGGTCAGGCCGGCGAAGCCCGGATAGTAGCCCTGCGCGCGCAAGCCGAGTTCCTCGAAGCGCGCCCGCACGTTGAAGGCGGCCAGCGCGCCGGCTTCTCCCTTCCAGCCCAGCTTGAGATCGAAGATGCGGCCGCGCGGCGCATAGTCGGCCAGCGTCTTGCGCGTGCCCGCGTCCAGCGGCAGGAAGTCGGCGAGGCGCGTCAGCACGTCCAGATCGAGGTCATTGGCCGACATCGCGCCCTCGGCCGGCTGCTTGCCGATGGCCGGCGTCCAGCGCAGATTGAAATCGGTCGGCGCCAGCGTGATGCCGTCGCGGGTGGCCAGTGTCAGCCTGCGCGAGGCAACCTCGAAGCCCTCGCCGGGCAGGCGGCCGGAGATGCGGCCGTTAAGATGGGCAAGGTCGAACATCGGCAGGCCGCGCGCCAGGCGCAGCCTGACGTCGCGCAGCGCGATGTCGGCCGTCAGGGCATTCAGCCGCTTTTCGGCGAAGCCGAGCCACAGACGCATGCCGCCCGTCCCCTGCGGCAGGTCGAGCGGGTAGTCCACCCAGGCGCGCCATCCGGCGAGATCGGCATAGTCCAGTTCGGCGTAGACCTGGCCCCTCCAGGCTTCCAGCAGGTCGATGTCCCTGCCGCGGAAATCGCCGCGCACGTCCAGCCGGGCCGCCAGTTCGCGCGGCGGCACGGCGGTGATGGCGAAGCGGTGACGATTGCCGTCGTTCTGCAGGATGAAGTTGAGCTGGTCGAGCTCCAGGGGCGGCGCGCCGCGCTGCTCGTCCTCCCAGCGGATGACCGCATTGCGGATGACGATGCGCTCCTGGCCGAGCAGCCAGTCGGAAAAATCGCTGCCGCTCGCCTCGGTATTGAGCTGGATGCCGGCGACGAAGATGCGGCCATTCTTCTCGCGACGGATGTGCAGCCTCGGCGCATCGACCTCGAGCCGGTGCAGCGTGAGCTGCCAGCGCCAGAGGGAGGCCCAGGACATCTCCGTCTCGACCGTGTCGAAAGTCAGTCCCGGCCGGCCGGCGGCATCGCGGATGCTGAAGCCGCGCAGCGTCAGGTGCGGACGCAATCCCTGCCAGTGCGTGTCGATGTGGGCGATGCTGACGGGCATGCCGGCCGTCTGCGAGATGCCGCGTTCGATGTCGACGCGATAGCTCTCGATGTTGGGCAGCACCGAATAGCGCAGCGTCAGGACGACCAGGGCGAAGCCGAAATAGCCGAACCAGAAGAGTCCCGCCAGTGCGCAGCGCAGCCAGGCGGGCAGCCATGACAGGCGCAGCAGGCGGAGCAGCCGCCTGGCGAAGCCCGGGGCGGCCGGAGGAGGGGACGGTGTCGTCGTTTCTTGCATCAAAGGTCTGGGCAGCGGCCACGTTACAATCCCGGCTGGCGCCCTTCTGCGATAGCGAATTCTACCCGTATACCGACCCGATCAACGCCTGAATGCCCGCCACGACTGACAATCTCGCCCTGCTCGAGCGCCTTCTGCCGCTGTCCCGCTTCCTGGCGCGGCTCGTCGAGAGCCGGCCGGAGATCGGGGCAGCGCTGCGCGAGCGCCTGCATGTCGCCTGGACCGGCCGGGAAATGCGCGGGTTTCTTGCCGCCGAGGCGGCGGACGAGACGACGCTGCATAGCGGCCTGCGTCGTCTGCGCGCGCAGGTAATGGCCCGCACCGCGGCACGCGACCTGGCCGGCCTGGCCGACCTGGCCGAAGTCACCGAGACCATGACCGTCCTGGCCGATGTGACGGTGGCGCACGCCGCCTCCCTGCTCGCGGCCCAGCTGGCCGCGCGTTACGGCACGCCGCGCTCGGCAACCGGCGCGCCCCAGGCGCTGATCGTCGTCGGCATGGGCAAGCTGGGCGGGCGCGAACTGAACGTCTCTTCGGACATCGACCTGATCTTCGTCTACCCCGAGGACGGCGAGACCGATGGCGCGGGCGTGCGCCTGTCCAACTTCGAGTTCTTCACCCGCCTCGGGCGCCGGCTGATCGGCGCGCTCGCCGAGATCACCGGCGACGGCCAGGTCTTCCGCGTGGACATGCGCCTGCGGCCGAACGGCGATTCCGGGCCGCTGGTGGCGAGCTTCGACATGCTGGAGAACTATTTCGTCACGCAGGGCCGCGAGTGGGAACGCTACGCCTGGATCAAGGCGCGGCCGCTGTGCGGAGCGGGCGGGGACGAAATCACCGCCCTGGCGCGCCCCTTCATCTTCCGCAAGTACCTCGACTTCGGCGCCATCAACGCCATGCGCGAACTGCACGCGCAGATCCGCCGCGAAGTGGCGCGCAAGGACATGGCCGGCAACATCAAGCTCGGCCCCGGCGGCATCCGCGAGATCGAGTTCATCGCCCAGGTCTTCCAGCTCATCCGCGGCGGCCGCGACAAGGCCCTGCAGATCCGTCCGACGCTGCAGGTGCTGGCGCTGCTTGCCGAGCGCGGCTTGCTCGGCAGGCAGGCGGTGCACGAACTCGACCTCGCCTACCGCTTCCTGCGCAAGCTCGAGCATCGCCTGCAATACCTCGACGACGCCCAGACCCACGAGCTGCCGGAGAGCGCCGGGGACCGCGCGTGCGTCGCCCGCGGCATGGGCTTCGCCGACTACGCCGCCCTGCTCGAGGCGCTCGACGGCCACCGCGCCAGCGTCAGCCGCCACTTCGAAGCCGTCTTCGCCGATCCCGACCGCGAGGACCACGATCTGGCCGCCGTCTGGCAGGACTGCGCAAACGGCGAGGACAGGCAGGCGGTGGCGCAGGAACTCGATCGCCTCGGCTATGGCGACGCCGAGGCGGGCGCGCAACGCCTGGCCGGCATCCGCAACGGCAGCCGCTACCAGCAGATGCCGCCGGCCATCCGCGAGCGCTTCGACGCGCTGGTGCCGCGGCTGATCGAGGCAGCGGCGCAGACGCCCGATCCCGACGCCACGCTGGCGCGCGGCCTCGATCTCCTCGAAGCCATCAGCCGGCGCGGCGCCTACCTGGCCCTGCTGCAACAGTACCCGCAGGCCCTGCGGCAGGTGGCGCGGCTGGCGAGCGCATCGAGCTGGGCGGCGGGCTATCTGACGCGCCACCCGGTGCTGCTCGACGAACTGCTCGACGCGCGCCTGCTCGAGGCGGCGCCCGACTGGACCGCCTTCCGCGCCCAGCTCGCGCGCGATCTCGATGCGCACGAGCCGGACACCGAATGGCAGATGGACATGATGCGCGAGGCCCATCACGCCCAGGTGTTCCGCCTGCTGCTGCAGGACCTGGCCGGCATGCTCACGGTGGAGAAACTCGCCGACCACCTCTCCGAACTGGCCGACATCCTGCTCGACCTGTCCCTGCGCCTGTGCTGGCGCAAGCTGGCGAAGCGCCACCGCGAAACGCCGCGCTTCGCCGTCATCGCCTACGGCAAGCTGGGCGGCAAGGAACTCGGCTATGCCTCCGACCTCGACATCATCTTCCTCTACGAGGACGACCATCCGGACGCACCGGAGATCTACGCGCGGCTGGCCACCCGGCTGAACACCTGGATCTCCAGCACGACGCCGGCCGGCCTCCTGTTCCAGACCGACCTGCGCCTGCGTCCGAACGGCGAGTCGGGCCTGCTGGTGAGTTCGCTCGCGGCCTTCCGCAAATACCAGACGGAGTCGGCCTGGGTATGGGAGCACCAGGCGCTGACGCGGGCGCGCTTCAGCGCCGGCGACAGCGACATCGGAAGAACGTTCGAGGCGATCCGCATCGAGGTGCTGCGCCGGCCGCGCGAGCCCGGCGCCCTGCGGCAGGAGGTGCTGGCGATGCGCCGGAAGATGGCCGACGCCCACGCCAACAAGAGCGATCTCTTCGACATCAAGCACGACCGCGGCGGCCTGATCGACGTCGAGTTCATCGTGCAATTTCTCGTGCTCGGGCATTCGCACGCGCACGCCGAGCTCGCCGGCAACCTCGGCAACCTGGCGCTGCTGAAGATCGCCGCCGGCCTCGGCCTCATCCCGGAGGATCTCGCCGAACGCGTGCGCGACGCCTATCGCCGCTACCGCCGGCTGCAGCACGGCCTGCGCCTGAACGATGCGCAGTACGCCCGCGTCGGGCGCGACACCCTGGCGCGGGAAATCGATGACGTGCGGGAATTGTGGCGGCTGGTGTTCGTCGAGGACGCGTAAGGAAATGGCGGCAGGAAACGATGCGCCCGGCCGGATTCCATTCCGTGCCGGTCTGCCGCACCGCCGCCGCAACCGCGGCGGCGGTGTCGAGGCGAAAGCCGGAAAGCCCTACCCCAGCATTGCGTTCCACATGTTCCGGCCCCAGTCCATGGCGCCCTTGCTCGAAGCGGCATTTGCCGCCGGGTCGACCTGGAACTTGATCCGGGGCGGATCGCCAACGGACATGCTGGAGGCCACGGTGATATTGATGGCCAGCGAGGTGGTGACCTTGCCCCAGCAAATCGCCGCAGGCAGGCCGACCTCGTCGCCCAGTCCGGCCTCCTTGTAGCTGCCGGCAATCGTCGCCAGGATCTGCTCGGCAACCTGCTGGCCGGTGCTGAAGGCGAGATGACCGCTCTTCGGCAGCGGCGTGCCCTGCGAGTCGCCGACGACGAAAATGTTCTTGTCCGCCTTGCTCTGGAAGGTCGGCAGCTCGACGGCGGCAAAGCGCTCGCCCAGCCCGGCCTTGCGGATCAGTCCGGGCGCGCGCATCGGCAGGATGATATTGGCGTGCTGGAAGGGAATGTCGCCCTTGCTGGTGGCCAGTATCCTTTTGCCGCCATCGATGGACTTCGGCTCTGCTTCCCGGATGTATTCGATCTGGCTGCCATACATCTCGAGCATCGCGCTCTCCAGCGGCTTGGCCAGGGGCGGCGGCATCGGATTCTTGTTGGCGTCGACGACGATGAGCTTGCCCTTGGTGCCCTTTTCCTTCATGCGGTGGGCGATCATGCAGGCGCGCTCGTAGGGCGCCGGCGGGCAGCGGTAGGGCGGCTTCGGCACGGTCAGGATGAAATTGCCGCCCTGCTCGACGAAGGCGGCAACCTGCTTCTGCACGGCCGCCTGCTCGAAGGCGCGGAAACCGACGGGGAGCTGCTCCCTCGCCTCGGCGTATCCCGGCAGCGTCTCCTCCATGTACTCGAGGCCGGTGGACAGCACGAGAAAGTCGTAGGGAATGCTTTGGGTGGCCGTCTTGACCATGCGCCCGGCGCGGTCGATGTCGAGGATGCGGTCCCTGACGCGGCGCACGCCGAGCGCATCGATCGCGCCATAGCCGCGCTGGAAATCGCTGGCTGGCGCGTAGCCGGTGATGTACAGGATGCTGAGCGGGCAGGACATGAAACCGTCGTTGGGCTCGACCAGCGTGATGTCGACCTTGCCGCCTGCGGCCAGCGTGCGCACCGCGCCGAGGCCGCCCCAGCCGCCGCCCACCACCACCACGCGCGGCCGTGAACCGGTGACAATCGGGCCGGCGCATCCCATGACGGAAATCGCGGTGGCCGCAGCCATCCCCTTCAACAATGCACGACGCCGAGTAAAACCGATCTCTTCCATGGCCCTTCTCCTTTGATTGGATTTGGTCAGATACGCCAGGCCTGCGAATCGGCGCGATGCATGAAGGAACCGCCGGCCGAAGGCTCGCGGGAGGCGGCGCGACTTCGGTCATGACGGCAGGCTGGCTGGCCTCCCCCCCATGCAAGCGCATCTTCCGGCGCCTTTTGTTCCTGGTCCCTTATACCATCTATCAACCTGCTTCACCATGACCGCCGGCATGGGCGCGGAGCCGTCGTGCGCTGCGGCGGCAGGCCGACTCAGACCGAACGCAATTTTTCGCCGGCGCGCGCCAGCGTCTCCTCGTTCTTGGCAAAGCAGAAGCGGATGACCTTGTCGTCGCGCCCGTCGCGACAGAAGGCCGAAAAGGGGATCGCCGCCACGCCGTGTTCCTTCGTCAGGCGCTCGACGAAGGCGCGGTCGGACTCGTGCGAGATCGCCTCGTAGCGCGCCGACTGGAAGTAGGTGCCCGGGCAGGGCAGCAATTCGAAGCGCGAGCCCGCCAGCTGCTGCCGGAAGAAGTCGCGCTTGGCCTGGTAGAAGCCCGCCAGGCCGAGGTAGCGTTCCTTCTCCCGCATGAACTCCGCCAGCGCCAGCTGCACCGGATGGTTCACGCAGAAGACGATGAACTGGTGCGCCTTGCGGAATTCCGCCATCAGCCCGCGCGGCGCCAGGCAATAGGCGATCTTCCAGCCGGTGACGTGGTAGGTCTTGCCGAACGAGGAGACGACGAAGCTTCTTTCCGCCAGGCCCGGATGGCGCACCACGCTCTCGTGCCGCCGATTTTGCGTTTCCGCGTCGAAGACGATGTGCTCGTACACCTCGTCGGAGACGATGACGATGTCCGTGCCGCGCACCAGCGCCTCCAGCGCCCGCATGTCCGCCGCCGCCCACACCGCCCCGCTCGGATTGTGCGGCGTGTTGATGATGATCATGCGCGTCCTCGGCGTCACCAGCGCGCGCACCTCGTCCCAGTCCGGCCGGTAATCGGGAAAAGTCAGTCTGGCGAACACGGCGCGCCCGCCGTTCAACTCGATCGACGGCACGTAGGAATCGTACACCGGCTCGAAGACGATCACCTCGTCGCCCGGCCGCACCAGCGCCGCCACCGCCGTGAAGATGGCCTGCGTCGCCCCCGCCGTGACGGTGATCTCCGACTCGACGTCGAAAGTCAGTCCGTAGAGGGCGGCGACCTTCTCGGCGATGGCCTCGCGCAGGGGCAGCGCACCGGTCATCGGCGCATACTGGTTGGCGCCGGCGTGCATGTGCTTCGCCACCAGGTCGAACAGCGCCGGCGGCGCCGGGAAATCCGGGAAGCCCTGCGACAGGTTGATGGCGCCGTGCTGCGCCGCCAGGCGCGACATGACGGTGAAGATGGTGGTGCCCACCCAGGGCAGGCGCGAGTCGATGGGAGCGGGGAAATCCGGCATGGCGGAATTGTGCCACGGCCTTTGCCGGCAGGCGGTTACAATGCTGCGCCATGGCTTCAGACCGACTGTTCACGATCCGCGAGGAGGGCGACTCAGTCCTCATCCTCGACCAGACCCTGCTGCCGCACCAGCACGCCGCGCGGCACCTCAACTCCCTCGCCGACGCCGCCCACGCCATCCGCGCCATGCTGGTGCGCGGCGCACCGCTGATCGGCGTCACCGCCGCCTACGGCGTCGCCCTGGCGCTGAAGGACGGCGCCGGCAACAAGGCGCTCGCCCATGCCTGCGACACGCTCGCCGCGACGCGGCCGACGGCGGTGAACCTGCACTGGGCGCTGGCGCGCATGCGGCGGCATCTCGCGCCGCTGCCGGTGGCGCAACGGCGCGCCGCCGCCTGGGCCGAGGCGCGCGCCATCGCCGCCGAGGATGCCGCCGCCAACCGCGCCATCGGCGCCCACGGCCTCGCCCTCATCGAGCGGTTCCGCCACCGCCCGGTGAGTCTGATGACCCATTGCAACGCCGGCTGGCTCGCCACGGTGGCCTGGGGCACGGCGCTGGCGCCCGTCTACGCCGCGCGCGAGGCCGGCCTGCCGGTGCACGTCTGGGTCTCGGAAACGCGCCCGCGCAACCAGGGCCTGCTCACCGCCTGGGAACTGCGCGAGGCGCGCATCGCGCACACCCTGATCGCCGACAACGCCGCCGGCCACCTGCTGCGCCAGGGCCGGGTCGATCTGGTCATCGTCGGCGCCGATCGCATCGCCGCCAACGGCGACACCGCCAACAAGATCGGCACCTGCCTCAAGGCGCTGGCCGCCGCCGATTGCGGCGTGCCCTTCTACGTCGCCGCGCCGCGCTCGACCATCGACATGGCCTGTCCCGACGGCGCGCACATCCCCATCGAGGAGCGCGACGGCGGCGAACTGCGCCACGTCGGCGGCCTCGACCGCCATGGCGCCGCCGCCAGCGTGGCCATCGCCCCGGAACAAATGCCCGTCGCCAATCCGGCCTTCGACGTGACGCCCGCGCGGCTCATTGCCGGCATCGTCACCGAACGCGGCGTGCGCGCGCCCGGCGAACTGCACACGCTTTTCGAGGAGGAGCGTCGTCCGCCGGGCCGTCCCAAGGACGATGCCGCCGACAACGTGAAGCCGCACAGCGGCGGACCATCGTCACCCCCTTCCCCGGGAAGGGGGGCGGGGGGAAGGCAGTCATGACCCAGATCGACCTGCGCGAAGGCATCGTTGAGACGGTGCGTGCGCTGGCGGCGCACAACCTCAACCGCGGCACCGCCGGCAACGTCAGCGCGCGCTGGGGCGACGGCTTCCTCGTCACGCCGACCGGACTCGACAGCGACGAGATGCAGCCGGGCGACATCGTGCCGATGGCCATGGACGGCGGTTGGCACGGCGCGCGCAAGCCCTCCTCCGAGTGGCGCTTCCACCGCGACCTCTACGCCGCGCGCTCCGAAGCCGGCGCCATCGTGCATGCCCACGCCCCCTTCGCCACGGCGCTCGCCTGCCTGCGCGCCGACATCCCGCCCTTCCACTACATGATCGCGCGCTTCGGCGGCGCCACGGTGCGCTGCGCCGCCTACGCCACCTTCGGCACGCAGGCATTGTCCGATGCCGCGCTGGCGGCGCTCGAGGGGCGCTGCGCCTGCCTGCTCGCCAACCACGGCATGCTCGCGTTCGGCCGCGACCTGCGCCACGCCCTCGCCCTCGCCGTCGAGTTCGAGTCGCTCTGCGAGCAGTACTGGCGCACCCTGCAGGTCGGCCGCCCGGTGCTGCTCTCCGACGCCGAGATGGAAACCGTGCTGGAGGAGTTCAGGACCTACGGGCAATCGTAGCTTCCGCAAAAGTCAGTCTATGGAGCACGGCAGGGATTGCCAAGCAGCCCGCCAGAGCAGGACGACATAAGGATTTCAGCCATTATTTTCGTCCGCCGTGAATTCGGGAGACCCCTCATGCTTGGTGCCAGAATTTCAGCAATGGCAGCCAGTTTCAATCCACACCACCATAAATTCGGGTGACGAAGCCAGACATTCCGATAGCCTGAGCCGTTGTCGACGCAGTTTCAATCCTCGCCCCCCGAATTCGGGGGG
>JBDHRL010000090.1:0-10570 GCA_039807535.1 Rhodocyclaceae bacterium | reverse complement strand
ATGTGCAGGATGGTGTCGTTGATGGTGACGCCGCCGGACAGCGTCTGCTCCAGCACGCGGTCGATGCGGCCGCGGTCACGGTCGAAATAATAGAGCGCCAGCGGGTTCGGCCGCGCATTCACGTAGCGGATCGCCTCGTCGAGGTCGCGGTAGGGCACCACGGGCAGGATCGGGCCGAAGATCTCCTCCTGCATCACCTGCATGCCGGGCGTGGCATTCATCAGCGCCACCGGCGGCATGCGCCGCGTCGCCGCGTCAGGCCCGGCGGCCGAGGACAGCGGCGCCACCTCGGCGCCCTGGCCGCGCGCCTCCTCGATGAGGCCGACCAGCCTTTGGTAGTGGCGCTCGCTGACGATGGAGGAATAATCCGGCGTGCTCAGCAGGTCCGGATAGCAGGCGTCCACCACCTTGCGCGCTGCCGCAATGAACGCGTGCTCCCGGCCGGCCGGCACGAGAACGTAGTCCGGCGCGATGCAGGTCTGGCCGGCGTTCATGGTCTTGCCGACCATGACGCGCTCGGCAAACTTCTCCAGCGAATAATCCGGCCCGAGGATGGCCGGCGACTTGCCGCCCAGTTCCAGCGTCACCGGCGTCAGGGTTTCGGCGGCGGCGCGCAACACGCTGTAGCCGAGCCTGGTCGAGCCGGTGAACAACAGGTGGCCGAAGGGCAGCCGGGAGAAGGCCTGCGCCACCTCCGCGTCGCCCTGCACGACCGCGACTTCGTCCGCGGCGAAATACTTTTCGACGAGCCGGGCAAACAGCGCCGACATGGCCGGCGTGTATTCCGACATCTTCACCATGGCGCGGTTGCCGGCGGCCAGCGCGGCGGTGAGCGGCCCCACGGCGAGGTAGAGCGGATAGTTCCACGGCACGATGATGCCGACGACGCCGAGCGGCTGGTGCAGCACGCGCGCGCGGCCCGGCAGGAACCACAGCGAGACGGCGCGGCGCTCCGGCCGCATCCACGATTTCAGGTGGCGGCGGGTGTAGCGGAGGCCTTCGAGGGAAGGGAATATTTCGAGAAGCTGCGTCTCGTGCAGCGAACGATTGCCGAAGTCGCCGCGGATGGCCTCGGCGATGGCCGGCACGTTCTCGCTCACCAGCCGCTCCAGCGTCGCCAGCCGCGTATCGCGGGTGCGCCAGCCGGGATGGGCGTCGCCTGTCGCCGCGGCGCGCAGGCGGGCATGGACTGCGGCCGAAGTGCCTGCGCCCAGCGCGTCCATGGTGCCCATCGCCACTCCATCGCATTGGGGAATCCCCCGATGAGCCAGTGTAGCCGAGCGCCTTCGCGGCCGGTTAGGCAATTGATTCTAAACGGGCCCGGCAGCCGGGTGCGAGGCGGATAATGCCGGCATGAGCAGCGAGGAAAAAGCGCATTGGGTCGCTGAACTGCGGCAGCATCTGGCCCGGGCCAAGGCCCTGCGCGCCGCCGCCCATGCCGATCCGCGAATGGCGCTGGACCGTCTGCGCCTGCGCGGCTGGCAGGCCGACCGCCTCGCCGCCACCCACCGCGACCTGCTCGATTCCGCGCGCTACCACGATGCGGCGCGCTTCTTCCTCACCGATCTCTACGGCCCCAAGGATTTCAGCGAGCGCGACCACGAGCTCGAGCGCATCCTGCCGACGATGTCCGCCACCCTGCCCGCCTCGGGCATCCGCACCGTCGCCCTGGCCATCGAGGTCGATGCCCTCTCGGAGGAACTCGACGCGGCGATGGTGGCGGAACTGCGCCGCGCGGGCGCCATGGCGTCCATCACCGAGGAAGCCTACGCCGAAGCCTATCGCCGCTGCGGCCGGCGGCCGGCGCGCGAACTGCAGCTCGGGCTGATCGGCGACATCGGCGAAGCACTCGCCGCCCTCGTCCGCAAGCCCCTCATCCGTGCCGCCCTGCGCATCATGCGCGGCCCGGCCAGGCTCGCCGGTCTGGCCGAGCTTCATGCCTTCCTCGAGGACGGCTACAACGCCTTCCACACGATGGGGGATTCGACGGAATTCCTCGCCGCCATCACCACGCGCGAGGCGGTCATCCTGCGACAGCTCTTCGACGGCGCGGCACGGCCGTTCGAGGTCCCCGGCGAGGACTGAGTCGCCGTGCTGCGGGGACTGACTTTTCAATGCCTGAAATCATAGCCCTCGGCGGGATGCAGCTGCCATTCCCCTTCGCCGCGCAGTTCCAGCACCTGCCTGTGGTACTTGAGGATTGACGCGCGGTGGGCGACGCTGACCAGCGTCGTCTGCATCGCGGCGAGCTGGCGGTAGAGGCTTTCCTCGTTGGCGGCATCGAGCGCGCTGGTGGCTTCGTCGAGCATGGCGTAGCCCGGCCGGGTAAGCAGCACGCGGGCGAAGGCGAGGCGCTGCTGCTCGCCGATGGAGAGCACCTTCTCCCAGTCGCGCTCGGCATCGAGGCCGCCGAAGCGCTCGGCGACGTCGGGCAGGTTCACACGTTCCAGCAGGCGCAGCAGCTCGGCGTCGGGCACCGCCCGCTCCTGCTGCGGGTAGAGCAGCTGGCTGCGCAGCGTGCCGAGGATCATGTAGGGCTGCTGCGGCAGGAACAGGATGTCCTCCGCACGCGGGCGCACGATGCGGCCGCTGCCGCAGTACCACAGCCCGGCGACGGCGCGCAGCAGCGAGCTCTTGCCGCTGCCGCTCTCGCCGACGATGAGCAGTCCCTCGCCGGGCCGGATCGCCAACGACAGGTTCTTCACCAGGGTGCGCTCGCCGCCCGGCGTCAGCAGCGTGACGTGCTCCAGCGCAAGGTGCTCGCCCTGCGCCGACCCGATCCGGCCGCGGCCCGGTGCGGGGCAGGCCGGTTCCGCCGCCAGCACGCGCGAGAAGGCGCTGAGGCGGTCGATGCCGGCGGCGAAGCGGCTCAGGCCCTCGAAATTCTCGACGATCACCGAGATGGCGGAGAGTACGGCGGCAAAGGCGCCGGCCGCCTGCACGGCGGCGCCGACCTCCAGTTCGCCGGAGAGCACGTCGCCGGCGATGAGGGCGCTGGGCAGGACGATGGTGAGCAGGCCGTAGGCGTACTGGAACAGGTTGAGGTGGAGCTGGCGACGGATCAGCCGGCTGTAGTTGTCGAAGGCGGCGTCGAAGCGGCGGCGCACCTGCTTCGATTCCTGCGCCTCGCCGTGATAGAAGGCGATCGACTCGGCGTTCTCGCGGACGCGCACCATGCCGAAGCGGAAGTCGGCCTCGCGCTTCAACTGCATGAAATTGAGCCCGAGCAGCGGTTTTCCGAACACCGCCAGCGCCACCGTCGTGCCGAAGATGGCGTAGACGACGAGGAAATACACCAGCACCCGCGAGATGTCCCACAGCACGGCGCTGAAGGCGAGGAGCTGCATCACGGCGCCGATCAGGATGAGCAGAAAATACAGCGTGCGCTGGGTGAAGGTGTTGATGTCCTCGGCAATCCGCTGGTCCGGGTTGTCGATGGCGGCATTGGCGTTCAGCTCGTAGTAGTGACGCTGGGCGAAATAGCTGTCGAGAAAACGGCCGGTCAGCCAGCGCCGCCAGAGCAGGCCGAGCTTGTCGCGCACGTAGTAGTAGAAGGCATACACCGGCACGGCGAAGAGCAGCAGGCCGAGGCAGTAGCGGATGGCCTCCCAGAAGCGCACCTCCTCGCGCGCCGCCAGGGCCGAGGTGAATTCGCCGGTCTGCTCGTTGAAGAGCACGGCGAAGCGCGTCTGCCCGAGCAGCAACAGCAGCAGCAGCGCCAGCAGGCCCCAGGCCCGCCATTTTTCCTCATGGCGCCAGTACGGGACGGTAATGCCCCAGAAGCGCTGCCAGAGGTGGCGGTCGACGGTCTTCATGCCTGGCCGCCATTGTAGCCTCCCTCAGGCGAACAGCAGGGCCAGCAGCGACAGGCCGGTAGTGGCCCAGAAGACGACGGTGTCCGGATTCATGGCTTCCTCCCTTCCTGCGGACAGGATAAGGAGGCTGCCGGCTCAGGGCATGAGCCAGTTCGCGCTCAGTACGGGTCGAGCGCCGCCTTCAGCTGCGCCGCCACTTCCTTGCGCAGGGTGGCGGGCGCGAGCACTTCGGCGCCGGCGCCCTGCTTGAGGATGTCCATGACGAGTTCCCGGCTGTCCGAATAGGGAATCTGCAGCAGGTAGGCACCGTCCTTCTCGAAGCGCGCCTTCTGCCTGGGGTGCCACTGCTCCATCGATACCCAGCGCGCCCGTTCCGGCGTGAAGCGCAATTTCGCCCATTGCACCCTGCGCCCGGAAAAGATGCCGTAGCCGGCGCCAAGTACCGAGTTGAGGGTCCTTTCCGGCACGTTGCGCGCCGGCTGCTCGATGATCTCGGCACGGCGGATGGCGTCCACGGCGAAGCTGCGCAGGTCGTTCCTCAGGTGGCACCAGGCATCGAGGTACCAGTTGTCGCGGTAATGCACCAGCCGCTGCGGCGAGACCTCGCGCTCGAGGGCCTCGTCGCGCGCCCGCACGTAATGGGCGATCACCAGCCGCTTGCGCCGCAGCAGGGCCGAGCCGACCACGGCGAAGTGGTCGAGCCCCAGGCGCCGCGAGCCCATGCCGAGGATGCGGATGCGCTTGTGGACCTCCTCGGTGGTGTCGTCGGCCGTGCCGAGCAGCGCGCGCAGGCGCGCCAGCAGCGGCGCGATGTGCGGCCCGAGCAACCCGCCGCTGTCGAGGTTCATGAGCAGGTGCTGCATGGTCAGCAGCGCGTGCACCTCCTGTGCCGTGAACCACAGGCCGGGCAGTTCGTACTGCGCCGCGCCGCCCTCGCGTCCGGAGAACTTGTAGCCGCCCGCCTCGCGGTCCCAGACGATGGGGGCGTTGAGGCGGTTGCGCATGTACTCGAGATCGCGCTTGATGGTGGCGCGCGACACCTCCAGCTTCTCGGCCAGCAGCGAGAAGGGAACGACCTTCCTTTCGTTGAGCAGCTGGTCGATGCGGTAGAAGCGCTCGGTGCGGTCCATGGCGTCGTCTGGCTCATGCAATGAGCCACATTATGCCTCAGCCGGCCTGCAGCGGGCTGCCCTGGGCGTCAAAGTAGCGCGGCTGTTCGAACAGCGAGACGATCGCGGCCCGGGCGATGCGCTTGTCGTCCGGCACCGTGTAGAGCACCGGCGTGATCATCTCCTCGAAGATGCCGCGCAGGCTGCGCGCGCCCACCTTGTATTCGATGGCCAGTTCGGCGATCTGCTCGAACACCGGCGGCGCGACGACGAGCTCGACGCCCTCGTCCTGCAGGATCTCGCGGAACTGGCGGTAGATGGCGTTGCGCGGCACCGTCATGATGCGCACCAGCATGTCCTTGTCGAGGTCCTGGAAGCTGGCGATGATGGGCAGCCGCCCGGCGAACTCGGGGATGAGGCCGAACGCGAACAGATCGGTCGGCTTCACGCGCGCGTTGAGCCGGTCGAGGATGCGCTGGTCGTCGCCGCCGGTGGCGGAAATGAAGCCGTAGGCGTGCGTCCTGGCGAGGATGTTGCGCAGGCCGACGAAGGCGCCGCCGCAGATGAAGAGGATGTTGCTGGTGTCGACGTACTGGCCGTGCTTGAGCCGCACCGGCGCGCCCTCCATGATCTTCAGCAGCGCATGCTGCACGTTCTCGCCCGAGGCGCCGCCCGCCTGGCCGCTGACCGCCTTCAGCTTGTCCACCTCGTCGATGAAGACGATGCCGGACTGCGCCCGCGCCACGTCGCCGCCGGCCTTCTCCAGCAGGCGCTGCAGGAGGGCGTCGATCTCCTCGTTCACGTACTCCGTCTGCGCCAGCGAGGTGGCGTCAGCCGTGACGAAAGGCACCGCGAGGGCGCGCGCCAGCGTCTCGCACAGCAGGGTCTTGCCGGTGCCCGTGGAACCGATCAGCAGCACGTTGCTCTTGGCGATCCCGTGGCCCCCGCCCTGCGCCTTGCCGATTTTCTTGTAGTGCGAATAGACGGCCACGGCGACGGTCTTCTTCGCCTCGTCCTGGCCGACGACGTAGTGATCGAGGTATTCGACGATGGCGCTGGGGGTCATGCGGCAAGGCTCCGCTGGGCTCGTATCCGGGAGCGATTATGCCCTGAAAGCCCCTTCCGGCCGGGATTCAGTCCTTCAGGTTGAGCAGGCCGGTCTTGATTTCCAGGACATCCATCGTCTTGATGGGCGAGAAGTCGCCGTCCTTGTAGAGCTGCTTGAGCTTGATCACGCAGGCATCCGCCGCGGCGCGGAACGCCACGCCCCTGATGCGGTAGGTGCTGGCCGGGCCGCCGAGGTCGATGACGACGACCACCTTGTCGTTCGGCTTCATGGCCGGCAAGGCCTGGCCGGGAGCGGCCTTCAGGCGCAGGGAAACGTCGGAGAAGTCGCCGAGGATGCAGGCGACAGGCGGCGCATCCTCCCTCAGATAGAGGCCGGCCGGCACCTGGCTGCGCACTCGCGCCTTCAGCCGCTGGTCGGCAATGGCCAGCGTGTCGAAATCCGGCTGCAGCAGCACCATCTGGTTGTCCGTGTAGGGGCCGTCCTTCATGCGCAGGCGGCTGACCACCTGCGTGTCCACGCCGGGAATGCCGTTGCGGCAGGGTTCGGCGATCAGCGTGATGGTGTTGCCGCGCACGAACTGCCCGTTGCGGCCCAGGTTCGCCCGGCGCACATAGTCGAGCGAGCGCTCCATGTCGGTGGTGTCGGGCACCATGAGCTGCAGCCTGGCGATCTTATCGAGGGGCAGCCGGACCTTCTTCTCGCCGACGAGGAATGCCGCGGGCGCGCCCCCGGCATCCTTCTGGATGGCCTCGCGCGAATAGATATCATGGCCGTTCACCCGCCAGGCGATGACGATGGTCTGGAAGACGATGTCGCGCTGGTATTCGGGGAAATAGCGCACCTTCTTGCCGATCGGAAAATGCTCGCCCAGCATCTTCAGCCGCTCGCCGTCCGGCGCCTCCTCGCGGGCGGCCTCGCCGCCCTTGGGCGGCCGGGGGTTGCTCCATAGCAGCTTGAACATCGCAGGCTCCGAATCGGTGCGTCCTGTGTCTGTCAACGGCAGCGGAATACGGGGCTTTAGCGGGGATTTTCCGTGCCCAGCGCGGCGCAAAGCACTTCGAAAGGCAGCAGCACGCAGCCGTGGCGGTTGCGGTGCGGGCGCACCGGCTCGAAGAGCGCAAGCTCCGGCCAGCCGGGCGGCGGCGCGCTGCCGGCAAGGGTGGCGGCGACCTGGCCGCGCAAGGCTTCCGCCGCCGCCGCATCGAGGCCGGCGCCGCGCAGGCCGACGAGCGAGGCGGCCGCCTGGCAGAGCAGGCAGCCCTTCACGTCGTGGGCCAGCGCCCGGATGCGGCCGCCTTCCAGCGCCACCTGCATGCGCACACGGTCGCCGCAGAGGGGACTGTCGCGCAGCGCCGTGCCATCGGGCGACGGCAGCGTGCCGGCGCCGTGGGCCGCCTTGGCCAGGTCAAGCAGGGCCTGCTGGTAGAGATCGGAAGAATTCATGCAAAACCTTTTTCACCGCGGAGACACAGAGAAGACAGAAAAATAACTTCAACTTGCCTTTCTCTGTGTCTGCGTGCCTCTGTGGTTAATGGTTTGTTCCTTTAAGTCTTCGCATCGCGTCCTTCAGCCCCGCCAGCAGCGCGTCGATGTCGGCCTCGTCGTTGTAGGGCGCGATGCTGGCGCGCACGGCGCCCGGCACGCCGAAGAAGTCCATCAGCGGCTGGGCGCAGTGGTGGCCGCCGCGTACCGCGACGCCGTGCCGGTCGAGCATCTGGCAGGCGTCGTGCGGATGGAGGCCGGCCAGATTGAAGGAGATGATGGGCAGGCGCCGGCGCAGATCGCGCGGCCCGAGAAAAGTCAGTCCCGGCAGCACGGCGAGCCCGTCCAGCAGGCGCTGCGCCAGGCGCGCCGTATGGGCATGCAGTTCGTCCCACGGCTGCGCGCGCAGCCAGTCGAGCGCCGCGCCCAGGCCGACGGCCTGGGCGATGGGCGGCGTGCCGGCCTCGAAGCGGCGCGGCGGCAGCGCCCAGGTGGTTTCCTCCGCCGCCACGCGCCCGATCATGCCGCCGCCGCCGAGGAAGGGCGGCAGCGCGGCGAGCGCCTCGCCCCTGCCCCACAGCACGCCGACGCCGGTGGGGCCGAAGGCCTTGTGTCCCGAGAAGGCGTAGAAGTCGGCATCCAGCGCCTGCACGTCCACCGGGCCGTGCTGCACGGCTTGAGCGCCATCGATCAGCACGCGGGCCCCAACGACGCGCGCCGCGGCGACGAGGGGCGCGAGCTCGGTGACGGCGCCGGTGACGTTGGAGGCATGGGTGACGGCGACCAGCCGACAGCGCGGCGTGACCGTCTCGTCGAGCCGCGCGAGGTCGAGGCGGCCGTCCGCGGTGAGCGGCAGGATGCGCAGCGCGATGCCGTGCCGCGTGCGCAGCATCTGCCAGGGCACGAAATTGCTGTGATGCTCGGCGAGGCTCAGCGCCACTTCATCGCCCGGCTGCAAGCCGTCGCCGAAGGCGTGGGCGACGAGGTTGATCGCGGCCGTCGTGCCGGCGGTGAACACCACCTCGTCGGCGCTGGCGGCATTCAGATAGGCGGCGGCCTGGCACCGCGCCTTCTCGTAGGCGGCGTCGGCCAGCTCGGCCAGCCGGTAGGTGCCACGCAGCACATTGGCGCGGTGCGTCAGTTCATGCAGGGCGACGGCGTCGAAGGCCGCTTCGCAGAGCTGTCCGGTGGCGGCGTTGTCGAGATAATGCAAGTGGGCATGGTTCGCCAGCAGGGGAAAGTGCCGGCGCCAGTCGCCCGCCTGGAAGCTCAACGCGCCTCCTCGGCACCCAGATCGTCCGGGGTGTCCACGTCGGCATGGACGGCATCGTCGTCCATCTCGACGAAGCGGATGCGGCCGGCGTTCGCCTCGAGCACGGCGCGCGCGCCCCGGTCGCCGGCAACCGCCCGCATCGCGGCGAAGAATTCGCGCGGCCAGAGGACGGGATTGCCGCGCCGGCCGTCGCGCCGCGGCACGACGATGGCCGGCTGCCGCGCCTCGAAGGCGTCGATCAGGCGGTCGACATGCGCCGCATTCACGCGCGGCATGTCTGCGAGCAGGACGACGGCCGCCGTGGCCTCGCCCGGCAGCGCGGCCAGCCCGGCGCGCAGCGAAGTGGACATGCCCGCGGCGTAGTCGGGATTGCGCACGATGTTCACGCGGCACCCGGCGAGCAGCGCCTCGGCCCGGTCCGCCTCGTGGCCGAGCACCACCGTCACCGAGGCGGCCTTCGAGGCCAGCGCGGCATTCACCGCGCGCAGCAGCATCGGCACGCCGCCCACCTCGGCGAGCAGCTTGTTCTCGCCGCCCATGCGCGAGGATCGGCCGGCGGCCAGCACCAGCGCGGCCACGTCGGGCGTCCCGGCGGGCAGGTTGGGCAGGCTTTCGCTCTCGCCCTCCTCCTCGTCATCCGGCTCGAGCGGATTGCGTATGAGGCCGCCGACGCCCATGCGCATGATCTCGGCGCGGCCGAGCGGCAGGCCGGCGTGCAGGCGCTGCAGCACCCAGTCGAGGCCGTTCGAGCGGCGCGAGCGCGCGCAGCCTGGCAGCACCAGCACCGGCACCGCGCCGACATGGGCGAGCAGCAGCATGTTGCCCGGCTCGGCCGGCATGCCGAAATGATCGACGGCGCCGCCGACTCCGGCCACCGCGGCCGGCACCGTGTCGAGGCGGTCCTTGGTCACGGTGGCACCGGCGACGAGCACCAGGTCGCAGCCGGCGGCGAGCGCCTCGCGCAGCTTCGCCTCGTAGGCGCCGCGCTCGTGACGGCAGCGCAGCCCCAGGGCGAGGCGGCTGCCGAGGCCCTCGAGCCGGTTGCGCGTGGCGGTGACGGTGCCGCGGAAAATGTTCTCCTGCATGCCGGGCAGTTCGCCCATGATCAGCGCGGCGCGGCGCGGCGCGAGCGGAAACAGGCGCAGCAGCGGCGCGCCGGCGGCAATGGCACGGCAGCGCTCGACCAGCTCGCGCGAGACGGCAAAGGGGATGATCTTGGTGGTGGCGAGCACCTGGCCCTGGCGCACCAGCGCGTAGTCGTGCAGCGTGCCGACGGTGATCGATTCGTCGAGCGCGTTGAGGGCGTCGATGCGCGCGGCGTCCACCCGCAGCACGCCGCGCGCCGCCGCATGCACATTGCAGCGGCCGGTGTACGGGCGCCGCGTCTCGGTATTGGGGCCGACCAGCAGGGCGGCGATGGCAGCGGCGCCGGCGCTTTCATCCAGATCGCCTTCCTGCATGCGCGCGCCGGTGATCCGCTCGACCCCGTTCTCCCGCAGCAGTGCGAGGTCGGCTGGCCCGAGGACGCGGCCTTTTTTCAGGGTCTTCCCGCCGAGATGAAGGGTGTGGGCGAGCATGACGCCTTCGGCCTCCGCGCCGGAGAATTCGCCGAAGATCATTTACCCTCTCCCCTGCCCTCTCCCGCCGGGGCGGGAGAGGGAGCATCTCCCCTCGCCCCGCTTGCGGGGAGAGGGCCAGGGAGAGGGGCAGGGAGAGGGGCAATGGCGTAGCGCGCCTGGATCACTTGCGCGATGACCGACACGGCGATCTCGGCCGGCGAACGGCCGCCGAGGTCGAGCCCCACCGGCGCGTGGATGCGCGG
>JBDHRL010000089.1:0-10600 GCA_039807535.1 Rhodocyclaceae bacterium | reverse complement strand
GACTGGGCGCGGCCTGCGCGGGGCGCCAGCACCAGGAACGGCATCAGGGCAAGCAAAATCACGCGTGGGGCGGCAGTCACCCCGCTATTGTAGGAGGGATTCATGAACCCCTTGAATTCTGGCTGCACAGCCACTATTATTAGCACTCGTTAGCAATGAGTGCTAATGGCAAATTTCTTGTTTGTTCTGTTGTGAGCGCCCGCTCACTTACATCAAACGCAATCTGTACAGAGGAGATAACCCTATGAAAATTCGTCCTTTGCATGACCGCGTGATCGTCAAGCGGCTCGAGGAAGAGCGCAAGACGGCCTCCGGCATCGTCATCCCCGATACCGCCGCCGAGAAGCCCGATCAGGGCGAAATCGTCGCCGTCGGACCCGGCAAGCGCGACGAGAACGGCAAGCACATCGCCCTCGACGTCAAGAAAGGCGACAAGGTGCTGTTCGGCAAGTACGCCGGCCAGACCGTCAAGGTGCAGGGCGAGGAACTGCTCGTCATGCGCGAAGAAGACATCATGGGTGTCGTTGAAGGCAAGTAACGGAACCATAGAGGAGAAACGCAATGCCTGCTAAAGAAGTCAAATTTGGTGATTCCGCCCGCCACCGCATGGTGGAGGGCATCAATATCCTGGCCGACGCGGTCAAGATCACGCTCGGCCCGAAGGGCCGCAACGTCGTGCTGGAGCGCTCCTTCGGCGCCCCGACGGTGACCAAGGACGGCGTCTCCGTCGCCAAGGAGATCGAGCTGAAGGACAAGTTCCAGAACATGGGCGCGCAAATGGTGAAGGAGGTCGCTTCCAAGACTTCCGACGTGGCCGGCGACGGCACCACCACCGCCACCGTGCTGGCCCAGTCCATCGTGCGCGAGGGCATGAAGTTCGTCGCCGCCGGCATGAACCCGATGGACCTCAAGCGCGGCATCGACAAGGCCGTCGGCGCCGTCGTCGAGGAGCTGAAGAAACTGTCCAAGCCTTGCACCACCTCCACCGAGATCGCCCAGGTCGGCGCCATTTCCGCCAACGCCGACGCCGACATCGGCAAGATCATCGCCGACGCCATGGACAAGGTCGGCAAGGAAGGCGTCATCACCGTCGAGGACGGCAAGTCGCTGCAGAACGAGCTGGAAGTGGTCGAGGGCATGCAGTTCGACCGCGGCTACCTCAGCCCCTACTTCATCAACAACCCCGAGAAGCAGATCGCCATTCTGGAGAATCCCTTCGTCCTGCTCTTCGACAAGAAGATCTCCAACATCCGCGACCTGCTGCCGGTGCTCGAGCAGGTGGCCAAGGCCGGCCGTCCGCTGCTGATCATCGCCGAGGACGTCGAGGGCGAGGCGCTCGCCACCCTGGTGGTGAACAACATCCGCGGCATCCTGAAGACCTGCGCCGTCAAGGCGCCCGGCTTCGGCGACCGCCGCAAGGCCATGCTCGAAGACATCGCCATCCTCACCGGCGGCCAGGTGATCGCCGAGGAAGTCGGCCTGACCCTGGAGAAGGCCACCCTGAAGGACCTCGGCCAGGCCAAGCGCATCGAGATCGGCAAGGAAAACACCACGATCATCGACGGCGCCGGCGATGCCAAGGCCATCGAGGCCCGCGTCAAGCAGATCCGCATCCAGATCGACGAGGCGACCAGCGACTACGACAAGGAGAAGCTGCAAGAGCGCGTCGCCAAGCTCGCCGGCGGCGTGGCACTGATCAAGGTCGGTGCCGCCACCGAGGTCGAGATGAAGGAGAAGAAGGCCCGCGTCGAGGACGCCCTGCACGCCACCCGCGCCGCGGTGGAAGAGGGCATCGTCGCCGGCGGCGGCGTGGCCCTGCTGCGTGCCCGCGCCGCCGTCAAGGTGAAGGGCGACAACCACGACCAGGAGTCCGGCATCAAGATCGTGCTGCGCGCCCTGGAGCAGCCGATGCGCGAGATCGTCGCCAACGCCGGCGACGAGCCGAGCGTGGTGGTGAACAAGGTTGCCGAGGGCAAGGGCAACTTCGGCTACAACGCCGCCAGCGGCGAGTACGGCGACATGGTGGCGATGGGCGTGCTCGACCCGACCAAGGTCACGCGCACCGCGCTGCAGAACGCCGCCTCCGTGGCCGGCCTGATGCTGACCACCGACTGCATGGTCGCCGAACTGGTGGAAGACAAGCCGGCCGGCGGCATGCCCGGCGGCATGGGCGGCATGGGCGGCATGGGCGGCATGGACATGGGCATGTGATCGGGAATGGGGGGGCTTCGCCCCCCCGTCACCCCTGCCTTCCAAAGACAAACCCCGCTTCGGCGGGGTTTGTCTTTGGAACTCCAGGAGGTCAGCCAATTTTGCTGCATGTTATAGTTGCAACACCAAAGTAGTGCGGAAGAGGGATGTAAATGGACTTGAACGCCGTTTACAAAAAAACCCAAAAGGGTCAGGAGGAGATGGCCCAGCGCACCGTGCTCGGAATGCGCGAACGGACCCTGTTGATCATGGTGGACGGCAAGTCGAGCACCGCCGACCTGCTGGCGAAGGCGCAGCACATGCCCGATCCGCAGGGCCTGCTGAACAAGCTGATCGACGGCGGCTTCATTGCCGCCGAGGCTGCGCCGGCGGTCGCGGCTCCTGCGGCCGCGCCCTCGTCCACACAGGATCAGGTCATCCTGAAGAACACCATGCGCTACGCCGAGCATTTTCTCGACGAAGTGCTCGGACCCGGTGCCGATTCGCTCGCCGCGGCCATCGACAGATGCAAGACCCTGCCCGAGTTGCGCATGCAGCTCGAAAAGACACGCGATGTCATCGATGGCATGGGCAAGAAACGCAAGGCCGAGGAGTTCTGGATCGCCGCGCAGGCGCTGCTCGAAGGCAAAGCGCCGTCTGCCGCAGCGGCCGCACCGGCGCCTGCCCCGCCACCCGCTGCCGCGCCCCAGTCTGCGCCCCCCCCGCCCCCGCAACCCTCGATGCAGGAAGCGGTGCGTTTTGCCCGCCGCTTCATAGGAGACACGCTTGGACCGGACGGAGACATGCTGGTCGAAGTCATTGAAAAATGCAGAACCGTTGCCGAACTCAGAACGGCAATGGAAAAGACGCGCGACGCCTTGCAGACAGGGGCCGGAAAACGCAAGTCCGAGGAGTTCTGGGGCGGGGTGGAGTCGCGGCTTCCGCGATTGTGAAGCTAGCCGAGAAGGGCGTCGAGGCGGCTGGCGAAGGCGTTTGCAATCAACTCCCCCTTGCTCTTGTGAATGGCCGTGAGGCAGGGTTCCCGCAGCGCACGGAAATCTTCCAGCGTGCTGGCTTTTTCGACCTTGAGTTGAAACGTGAAGCCGCGCAAGCCGAGTACTTCCCGTAGGGTTTCATTGAAGAAGGAATGCAACTCGCGCAGCCGTTCGCGATTGCCGCTTGCCGGCGCCGCAGCGGGTGGCGCAACTGCCGCGCTTGCGGCGGGCGTCGTTGGCGTGGCTGCCTCGATCAGACCGAGCTTTTCCGGTTCGGCGAAAGACTCCTCGGTGATGCCCAGTCCCTTCATCGAGCCGAGGCGCTGGCCGGACGGAATATGGCCGTCGATCATTACAAGCAGGGTGCGCAACCGCTGGGGGACCTTGCCCCTTTGCAAGAGCTCGCCTTTTCCGGCGCCGGTTTTTGCATAGACGACATTACGCATGGTCGTTCTCCTTCGTTGCCGGCATACGACTCGAATCGGACCGGTGCGCATGAGCGGGTGCGCATCGCGTTGACGAGGCATTCCATCCCGCAAGTCGCGCCGTGCGCGATATTACTCCTGCTCGAGGAGCCTGAAAAAGAGGGTGTGCTAAACTGAAAGAAGCGGCGGGGAAGCGGGGAACGGAGCCCCCACAAGAGAAGAAAAATGGCTTGAAACCGGTTCGGTCCGCTCCACAAAAAACGCGCAGAAAGGCACCGTGCGCTTTCAATGACCGGGTAAAAGGAGAACAGCGATTCAATCCTAGATCGGGTTGCTTACGCCGGCCTTACAACGAAGATCGCCATGCACATCCTGCTCGCTGAAGACGATCGGATCATTGCGGACGGGCTCATGCGGGCCCTGCGCAAGTCAGGCTATGCCGTGGATCATGTCTTCAACGGCAGCGATGCCGATGCGGCTCTTCTTTCCCAGCAGTTCGACCTGCTGATCCTCGATCTCGGGCTCCCCCGCCTGGGGGGCATCGAGGTGCTCAGGCGGTTGCGCGGCCGCAAGTCGCCCCTGCCGGTGCTCATTCTGACGGCGCAGGACGGGCTGGACGATCGCGTGCGCGGTCTCGACGCCGGCGCCGACGATTACCTGACCAAGCCGTTCGCCCTGCCGGAACTGGAAGCGCGGGTGCGCGCGCTGACTCGCCGCGGCACGGGCAATCCGACGCATATCGAATTCGGGCCGCTGACCTACGACCAGGCGGGCCGTACGGCGCGCCTGGACGGACAGGTGATCGACCTGTCGGCGCGCGAGCTGGCCTTGCTCGAGATACTGCTTTTGCGGTCCGGACGGCTGGTCAGCAAGGAGCAACTGGTCGACCATCTTTGCGGCTGGGGCGAGGAAGTCAGCACCAACGCCATCGAGGTCTATGTGCACCGACTCCGCAAAAAGCTGGAAACCAGCGGCGTGCGCATCAATACCGTGCGGGGACTTGGTTATTGTCTGGACCGGCTGGATGGCGCTGAGTGACAGGCTGAGAAGGCGCAATCTCGCAGGCGGGGAGAAGCAATCCGTTTTCGGAGAGATCCTCGACTGGATGCTGATGCCACTGTTGCTGATCTGGCCGCTCAGCGTGTTGCTGACCCATAACGTCGCGAACGGGATTGCCAACGATCCTTACGACCAGGCCCTGGCTGACAAGGCCGTCGCAATCGCTGAGCTGGTCAAGGCCGAAGGCGGCCGGGTCAAGGTCACCCTTCAGTCGCAGGTACGCACGATCCTGCGCACGGATGAAGCGGATGCCTTCTATTTCCAGGTGCTGGGCTTCAGGAACGAGCTGCTGGCCGGCGATCTGGGCATCAGCTGGGTCGAGCCGCCCGACGAGCTGGTGGCCAGGCAGCCATTCTTTCGCGACGACAGGATCGCGGGCCAGGAGGTCCGCGTCGCCTCCCTGTATTTTTATCCGATCGCGGGCAAGCCGCCCATCCTGGTTCAGGTTGCAGAAACCCTCAACAGGCGGCATGACCTGGCGAGCCGGATCATAACGGGCACCACCTTGCCGCAATTCGCGGTGGTGCCCCTGGCGGTGCTGCTGGTATGGATCGGCCTCGGCCGGGGGCTGCGTCCCCTGAACCGCCTCAGCCACAAGATCCGCCGACGCCTGCCTTCCGATCTTTCCCCGATTCCGACTGCCGGCGTTCCCGAGGAAATCAAGCCCGTCATTTCCGCTTTCAACGACATGATGGCGCGGCTGGAACAGAACCTGCAGGCGCAGCAGCGATTCATCGGCGACGCGGCGCACCAGATGCGCACGCCGCTGACCGGCCTGAAGATGCAAACCGAACTTGCCCTCAGCGAAACCGATCCGGAGAACATGCGCTACCTGCTGCGCCAGATCGACGAAAGCACCGACCGCGCGGCGCACCTCATCAATCAGCTGCTTTCGCTGGCGCGCGCGGAATCCAGCCACAAGAAAATCCATTCGATCGAGGTGATCGATATCGAGCCCCTCGTGCGCAGGATCACGCAGGAGTGGGCACCACGGGCCATGGAGAAGAGCATCGACATGGGATTCGAGGACACCGGCTGGCCGCTGCGCATCGACGGCAACCCGCTGCTGCTGCGCGAGCTGATCAACAACCTGATCGACAACGCCATCAAATACACCCCCGAGGGCGGGCGAATTACCGTGCGGACGCTGGCCACCGAGTTTGTCGTCGTCGAGGTCGAGGACAATGGCCCCGGCATTCCCGAGAAGGAGCGCGACCTTGTCTTCGAGCGTTTCTACCGCGTCCTCGGCAATGAGGCTCCGGGCAGCGGCCTTGGCCTGGCCATCGTGCGCGAGATCGCCGAACTGCATCGGGCAAACGTGCAGCTCAAGCTCAATGCCAACGAAACCGGCACCGTGGCGCGGGTGATCTTCCCGCGCCACGCCATGCCTGTCTTTCCCGCCCTAGTGGAGGCGCCGGACAGCTATCGGCCCTATTTGTAACCCCCGTTGCCCAACGACGCCGTGCCGGTCGAGGCGCGCCCGCTCACCGATGCCGTCAACGAACTGATGCAGCGGCTCGAGGCCGCCCTTGGCGTGCAGCAACGCTTCGTTGCCGATACCTCCCACCAGTTGCGCACGCCGCTGGCGGCGCTGAAGGTGCAGATCGAACAGGCGCTGCGCAAAAGTCAGTCCGCGCAGGACGGCGAGGCGCTGAAGCAGATGCGCCGTTCGGTCGATCGCCTGGCACGGCTGGTGAATCAGTTGCTCACGCTGGCACGCGCGGAACCGGGTGCCGAGAGGCAGATCCGTTTCGAGCCGGTTGATCTGCGCGGGCTTGCCTTCGAGATCGGCGGCGCGCGCTTTCGCGTGATTTTTCCTAGCAGACCACGCCGTTGATGGCGCACAGGTTGCGCTTGACCCAGGCGAGCAGGATCCACAGCCAGAACATCAGGAAGAAGGCGACGAGGCCGATGTGCTGGTCGAGGATCATTTTCGGCGTGAGCCAGCGCGTGAAGCGCTTGACCGGCCGCGTCACGACCTGGAAGAGGATGTAGATCGGATTCTTGGCACGCCGCGCGCCGGAGAGCAGGCCGACCACGCCCTCGCCCAGCAGGGACAGCAGCGCCACTTCGACCAGCGCGCGCAGGATGGAAACGACGAACAGATCGGGGTGAGTCATGGTATTGTTCCTGCCTTCGCTATCGAGGTATTGCAATGGATTTTCAGAGCTGGCGCCATTATGCCCGCGGTTGGCTGCTGCACTTCTTCGGCCAGGAAGAAAAAGCCTTCAACGAATACGCCGCCGCCTACCGCCTGAAGCCCAACGACGTGCAGGCGGCGCGCAACCTGGCCCACATCGCCGCGCGCAGGAAGCATTTCGACGTCGCCCACAAATGGTTCGTCGAGGCACTGCGCCTGGCGCCCGAGGACGCCGACACGCATTTCAACCACGGCTACGTGCTCGAGCAGGCCGGCCGCTCGCGCGAGGCGATGGCCGCCTTCGCCGAGGCGGCGCGCCTCAAGCCGACCCTCGACCGCGCCTGGTTCGGCATGGGCCTGGCGCATGCCCGCCTCGGCGAGCATGACGAGGCCGCCGCGACCTTCGTCAAATCCATCGAACTGCAGCCCATGAACGGCGAGGCTTTCTACCAGTGGGGCATGGCCTGCCATCATGCCAACCGTCGCGACGAGGTCGGCAAGGTCGTCAAGCGCCTCGCCGGATTCGAGCCCAAGCGGGCCCTCAAGCTGATCCAGGACACCGGCCGCCCCGATCTCCTCCCGCTCGTGCCCGAGGAAGTGCGCGAGTTCTTTCAGACCCGCGGCCGCTGAAGCGGAATTTCCGGCCCCTTTTTTTGAGGGCCGCGCCGCGGCCCTCAAAAAAAGAGCCCGCCTTGCGGGCGGGCTCAGAAGGGGTTTCCCCCTCCTCCTCGTAGTTCCTAGCGTCCCGTCGTGTCCACCTCGGACCCCAGATTCGGGTAGCGCACGTGGTCGACGATGTCCTGGATCTCCTTCGACGGAGCCGGCGAGATCAGGCTGCCGACGACCAGGCCGATGAAGCCGGCCGGCACGCCGAAGATGCCGGCGGCGATCGGGGCGATGTCCCACCACAGCGGCGCATTGACCTTGAAGAACGGATAGGTCTGGACCATGTAGTAGATGCAGGTGCCGAAACCTGCCAGCATGCCGAGCACGCCTCCCAGCCAGTTGGCGCGCTTCCAGAACACCCCGCCGACCATGACCGCGAAGAAGCCCGAGGCCGCGATCGAGAAGGCCGCACCGACCAGGAACATGATGTCGCCCGGCTTCAGGCTGGTGACGTAGGCGGCGAACACGGCCACCACGAGCAGCAGGCCCTTGGAAATCGCCAGGCGGCGCACCGTCGGCGCGTTCGGGTCGATCATCTTGTAGTAGATGTCGTGCGAGAGCGCGTTGGCGATGGTCAGCAGCAGGCCGTCGGCGGTGGAGAGCGCGGCCGCCAGACCGCCTGCGGAGACGAGGCCCGAGATCACGTAGGGCAGGCCGGCGATTTCCGGCGTGGCCAGCACGATCAGGTCGCCGCCGATGCTGATTTCGGCCAACTGCACGATGCCGTCCTTGTTGATGTCCGTGATTGCCATCAGGGTCTTGTCCACCGATGCCCAGTTACTTACCCAGGCCGGCAGCGCGGCGAAGTTCGACCCGACCACGTTGGCGTACACCTCCTCCTTCGCCAGGATTGCGAGGGCCGGCGCCGACAGGTAGAGCAGCAGGATGAAGAACAGCGACCAGAACACCGACTTGCGCGCCTCCCGCACCGAGGGCGTCGTGTAGTAGCGCATCAGGATGTGCGGCAGGGAGGCCGTGCCGACCATCAGGCAGAAGATCAGGGCCAGGAAGTTTTTCTTCTTCTTGGCGCTGGCCTCCGGGTTGCCGGCGAAGGGCTCGGTGTGGGTGGCGACCGGGGCGGCCTTGGCGGCGGCGCCGCCTTTCGCGGCAGTCCAGGCAGCCTTGGCCTTGGCCGGATCGGCCGGGAAGTCCTTGACGGCCTTCTCGGCGGCCTCGATGGCCTTCACGTCCGGCGCAGCAGCAGCCTTCAGCTCGGCGACCTTGGCTTCCAGCTTCTGCTTCTCGGCGGCGAGGAAGGTCGCACCACCCGCTTCCAGACCTTTCAGCTGGGCATCGGCGGCGGCGGCGCGCTCGCGGAAGATGGCGCGCACCGACTCCTCGGCCGCGCCCTTCGGCGTGGCCTTGTCGTTGAACTCCTTCTCCAGTGAAGCCACCGCCGGCAGGGCCGAGGTGTAGGCGGAGATCCAGGGCACGGGCACGCCGGTGTTCTTCACGGAGAGCCACAGCAGCGGGATCAGGTAGGCGATGATCAGGATGATGTACTGGGCCACCTGCGTCCAGGTCACCGCCTTCATGCCGCCGAGGAAGGAGCAGACCAGGATGCCGGCGAGGCCGACGAACACGCCGACACCGAATTCCAGGCCGGTGAAGCGGCTGGTGATGATGCCGACGCCGTAGATCTGCGCGACCACGTAGGTGAAGGAGCAGACGATGGCGCCGAAGACGCCGAGCAGGCGCGGCAGGTTGCCGTTGTAGCGCGTGCCGAGGAAGTCCGGAATCGTGAACTGGCCGAACTTGCGCAGGTACGGCGCAACGAGCATGGCGACCAGGCAGTAGCCGCCGGTCCAGCCCATGGCGAAGGCCAGGCCGTCGTAGCCGGCCAGGAAGAACGTGCCGGCCAGGCCGATGAAGGAGGCCGCGCTCATCCAGTCCGCACCGGTTGCCATGCCGTTGAAGATGGCCGGCACGCGGCGTCCCGCGACATAGTATTCCGCCACTTCCGCCGTCTTCGACATGATGCCGATGCCGGCATAGAGCCCGATGGTGGCAAAGAGGAATATATAGCCGAGTATCTTGTTCGGCACGCCTATCTGCTCGAGGATGGCGACGAGGATGATGAATGTAATGAATCCCCCCGTGTAGAAGGAGTAGTACTTCTTCAGGTTCCTGTAGAACTGGGATTGGCTGATCTGTGCCATGTTAGTCCTCCTCCCCTTCGTGGACGCCGTATTCCTCATCCAGATTGTTCATGTAACGGGCGTAGAAAAAGATGATCGCCAGATAGATGAGCTGCGAGCCCTGCGCGGACATGTAGAAGCCGAGCGGTCCGATGAACTGGATGTTATTCAAATCGCGGGCGAACCAGCCCACGACGAACGTGGCGCAGAACCAGATAAAGAGCAGGATGCCCGAAATCTTCAGGTTCCTCCGCCAGTACTCCTTGTGCTTTTCGGTAAGTTGCATGGAAGCGACTCCTCCTTTTTTGACAAGTGCCGCAGGGTTTCCCGCCCGGGGCGGACAATCGCTGCGGCCGTGCTTGCGATGCGCCCGGGCCCCTTTCCCTGCTGCGCGCATCACCCTCCTCACCCGGAAGACGAACGAGCAGAATTCTCCGGGTAGCCCGCATTATCCTTTCTGAAAACTGACAGAAAGCTTACAGAAAGTCAGTTGATTGGCGGATGCGCTGATCATGAAGGGTTGATTGTGCAGCGCAAAATAATGAAATTCCTTTTTGCACCATCTGGATGGGCGAAAGTGCGGATGCCGGATGCTTCGCCGCAACGAAGCAGGCGAAAGTGATTGTCCGCGGCCGCGCATTGCCCGTTTTTCACCTGCCAGTTGGGTTTTGCGATTCCTGCCGGAACCAGTATAATCGCGCCTCCTTTGCGGGAGGCCGCAGCCAAAATCCGCGGCCGGTAGCAGCAAAGGGTTTAGGCCAGGTAGCTCAGTTGGTAGAGCAGCGGACTGAAAATCCGCGTGTCGGCGGTTCGATTCCGCCCCTGGCCACCACTATTCAAAAAACCAACCATTCCCGGTCGGTCTGTCTTTTTGTTGGCCGGAGAGGCGGAGTGGCCGGGCGTCGGTGATCCCGCCCGGGAACACTCATGGAAGCTTTCCTCGTTTCGACCGGCGTCGTCGCCCTCGCGGAGATCGGCGACAAGACC
>JBDHRL010000088.1:0-10718 GCA_039807535.1 Rhodocyclaceae bacterium | reverse complement strand
AAGCCGCTTCCCGACCTCCTCATCAGCCAGATCGCCGCCGGCGAGGTGGTCGAGCGGCCGGCCTCGGTGGTGAAGGAGTTGCTGGAGAACAGCCTCGACGCCGGCGCGCGCAATGTCTCGGTGCAATTGCTCGAGGGCGGCATGCGCCAGATCCGCATCGTCGACGACGGCGGCGGCATCCCGCAGGCGGAATTGCTGCTCGCCGTCACGCGCCACGCCACCAGCAAGATCGCCTCGCTCGACGACCTGGAGAGCGTCGCCTCGTTCGGTTTCCGCGGCGAGGCGCTCGCCTCCATCGCCGCGGTGGCCCGGCTGACTTTGCTGAGCCGCATCCACGAGGCGCCGCACGCCTGGCGCATCGGCCCGGCGCAGGACGTCGCACCGGCTGCGCTGGGCGGCGGCACCGTCATCGAGGTCGACGACCTCTACTTCAACACGCCGGCGCGTCGCAAGTTCCTCAAGAGCGAGCACACCGAGTTCGCCCATTGCGAGGAGGCCGTGCGCCGCATCGCGCTGGCGCACCCGCAGGTTTCCTTCCGCTTGCAGCACAACGGCCGCACGGCGCTGCACCTGGCCGCCGGGGACCCGGCGCGGCGCATCGCCGACATCCTCGGCGCGGAGTTCGCCGCCCAGTCGCGCGCGGTCGACGCCGCGGCGGGCGGACTGCATCTCGCCGGCTGCGCCGCGTTGCCGGCCTACTCGCGCGCCCGCGCCGATGCCCAGTACTTCTTCGTGAACGGCCGCTTCGTGCGCGACAGGCTGCTCGCGCACGCCGTGCGCGAGGCCTATGCGGACATCCTGCACGGGAGCCGCCACGCCGCCTACGCGCTGTTCCTCGACATCGACCCGCGCGGCGTGGACGTCAACGTGCACCCGGCCAAGACCGAGGTGCGCTTCCGCGACGGCCGCGCCGTGCACCAGTTCGTCTTCCATGCCCTGCAGCGCGCGCTGGCGGCGCCGCTGGCGCACGCCGCAGCGGCACCTGCCCCCGCCGTGCCGCAGGGACTGACTTTTGCCGCGGCCGCGCCGCAGCAGCAGTCGCTCGCCGTCGCCCAGCCGGTCGCCGCCTACCACGATTTCGTGCGCCAGGCCGCGCCGATGCCCGAGACGGAGGCCGGCGCGCCGCCGCCGCTCGGCTTCGCCGTCGCCCAGTTGCACGGCGTCTACATCCTGGCGCAGAACGCCGCGGGCCTGGTGCTGGTCGACATGCACGCCGCGCACGAGCGCATCCTCTACGAGAAGCTGAAGACGGCGCTGGACGAACGGCCGGCGGTGCAGCCGCTGCTGGTGCCGGTGGTGATCTCCGCCAGCGGCGAGGAAGCCGCCGCCGCCGAGGAACACGCGGACACGCTCGGGCGCCTCGGTTTCGAAATCGCCGCGGCCGGCCCGCGCGAGCTGGCGGTGCGCACCGTGCCGGCGCTGCTCGCACATGCCACCGAAGGCCGCATCCCCGACCTCGTGCGGGCGCTGCTCGCCGACCTGGGGAAATTCGGCGCCAGCCGCGTCGCCGCCGAGCGCCGCAACGATCTGTTGGCGACCATGGCCTGCCACGGCGCCGTGCGCGCCCACCGCGCACTGACTCTGCCGGAAATGAACGCCCTGCTGCGGCAGATGGAGGAGACCGAGCGCGCCGACCAGTGCAACCACGGCCGGCCGACCTGGACGCAGCTCTCGATGGACGAACTCGACCGGCTCTTCCTGCGTGGGCGATAAAACATCCCCGCGCCCGCCCGGCGCGGCCGATCAGTCACCCCCGCCCCCGGGGCGGGGGGCGGGGGCTGGGGGGCAACCCTATGCCCATGAGGCAGATGGCCGGCTTCCTCCGGCCATCTGCCTCATGGGGCCTACGGCGAGCGGCAAAACCGCCGTGGCGCTGGAACTGGCTTCGCGCCTGCCGCTGGAGATCGTCAGCGTGGATTCGGCGCAGGTGTTCATCGGCATGGACATCGGCACCGCCAAGCCGGATCGCGCCACGCTGGAAAAATTCCCCCACCACCTGATCGACCTCGCCCCGCCGGAGGCGTCGTATTCCGCCGCGCGCTTCCGCGCCGACGCGCTGCGCGTGATGCGCGAGATCGCGGCGCGCGGCAGGATTCCGCTGCTCACCGGCGGAACCATGCTCTACTTCAAGGCGCTGCGCGAGGGCCTCTCCGATCTGCCTCAGGCCGACGCCGAATTGCGGCGCGAGATCGATGCGCAAGCGCGGCAGCGCGGCTGGCCGGCGCTGCACGCCGAGCTGGCGGCGCTCGACCCGGAAGCGGCGGCGCGCCTCAAGCCGACCGACGCGCAGCGCATCCAGCGCGCGCTGGAGGTGGTGCGCCTCACCGGCGCGCCGCTGGCGGCGAGCCTGGCGCGCCGGACGGAGGACGCCCTGCCTTTCCGCCTGATCCAGTTCGCCCTGCTGCCGTCCGACCGCGCCGTGCTGCACGAACGCATCGCCCGGCGCTTCAACGCCATGCTGGCGGCCGGCCTGCTCGACGAGGTCAGCGGCCTGCGCAAAAAACACCGCCTGCATGCCGGCCTGCCCTCGATGCGCTGCGTCGGCTACCGCCAGGCCTGGGATTTTCTCGAAGGCGCCATCGACCGCGCCGCCCTGCGCGAGAAGGGCATCGCCGCCACGCGCCAGTTGGCCAAGCGGCAGCTCACCTGGCTGCGCGGCTGGCCGGAAACCGAGGCCTTCGACTGCCTGGCCGGCGACCTCGCCGCCCGGGTGATCGGGGCCGCCATGCGGGCCTTGCCTTAAGTTCTCCGCCGCCGCACCGTTATCCCTCCTGTTACGGGTAACAGCGGAGGCCGGATTGTCCATTGCCAGCGAAACCATCGATGAAACCGAAGCGGCCGCATCGCCCCGGCCGAGCCTCGCCCTGCGCCTGAAGCGCCTGGTGGCCGCGCCCCTGCTGCTGCTCCGCCGCCTGCGCCGGCCGCCGGCGCAAGGCGGAGACGAGGCGGCGGATGCGGAACAGGCGCGTGGCGAACGCGGCGGGGCCGCTGTCGAAGACGAAGCGATTGCAGCCGGGCCGTCGCTGTGGCGCCGCCTGCTGCCCTATGGCGCGGTGCTGCTGGCCGGTATCGGCGCCGGCGGCGGCACGGTCTACTGGCTCTCCGTGCAGGCGATATCCCGCCAGACGGCCGCGCTGAACGAGCAACAGGCCGAGGCCGCGCGGCTGCGCGGCGTGCTGGCCGGCTACGACAAGATGATGCTGCAGAACAGGAAGAAACTTGACGAGGAACTCAGCCGGCGGGTGGAGGCGGAGAACCGCCTGGCCGTGGCGCAGGCCGACCTGACCCGCCAGGCGCCCGCAGCCGGCAACCGCAGGAACGGCGCGCAGCCCGGGAACGCCGCCGGCGCCGGCAAGATGGCGGACTGCACGCTGAGTCCGGGCAGCATCGGCAGCACGCTGAAGGGCTGCCTGGAAGAGTTCAACGGCCGCTGAACGGCTCGACCGGCGCGGCGCGCCCCCACAGACGCGGCAGCAGCGATTCCAGCCGATCGGGCGCGCCGCTGCTGAAGAAGCGCTCGGTTCCCTGCCGCTGCGCCGACAAATAGTCAGTCTCCGCAAGACGGCGCACGAGTTGGCGCGCCACCGCGGCGCCCGTCTCGACGATCTGCGCCTGCGGCCCGGCCAGTTCGCGCAGCAGCGGCGCGAGGAAGGGGTAATGCGTGCAGCCGAGCACCAGCGTGTCGGCGCCCTGCGCCAGCAGCGGCGCGACGAAGCCCTCCAGCAGGCGCCGCGTCAGCGGCCCCGTCAGGTCGCCCTGTTCGATCCGCTCCACCAGGCCCGGGCAGGGCTGCACGATGACGCGCGCCTGCGAGCCGAAGCGCCTGACCAGGTCGGCGAACTTGCCGCTCTCCAGCGTGCCGCTGGTGGCGAGCACGCCGATGACGCCGGAGCGCGTCGCCTCGGCCGCCGGCTTCACCGCCGGCTCCATGCCGACGACGGGCAGGTCGAAGCGCTCGCGCAGGCGGACGATGGCGGCGGCGGTGGCGGTGTTGCAGGCGACGACGAGCGCCTTGGCGTCCCGCGCGACGAGGAATTCGGCGATGGCGAGGGCGCGCGACTCGATGAACTCGGCGGACCTGCCGCCATACGGCGCATGCGCCGAATCGGCCACATAGAGCAGGTCCTCTGCCGGCAACGCGACGCGCACGTGGCGCAGCACCGACAGTCCGCCGACGCCGGAATCGAAGACGCCGATCGGTTTCACCGGGCTGCCCCCCGTCCCCTTCCCGGGAAAGCGGGTGACGCCGGTGCGCCGCTGCACGGCTCCATGACGATGGCTGCGCTCCTTGGGGCGGCCCGTCGGGTAACGCTCAAGCGACGAGGGTCTGCGCCTGGCCGGCCTCGCGCCGGGTGATGGCGCCGATGGTCCAGGCCGTCTCGCCGGACTCGCGCAAGCGTTCGAGCGCCTGCACCTCGTGCGACCGGTCGACGACGACGACCATGCCGATGCCGCAATTGAAGACGCGGTGCATCTCGGCGTCCGTCACCCGGCCCTGCTCCTGCAGCCAGTCGAACAGCTTCGGTCGCGTCCACGCCCTGCTGTCGAGGCGCGCCGCGAGCGATTCGCCGAGGATGCGCGGCACGTTGTCGAGCAGGCCGCCGCCGGTGATGTGGGCGAGCCCCTTCACCGGCAGCGCCGCCATGAGCGCCAGCAGCGGCTTGACGTAGATGCGCGTCGGCGCCATCACGGCGTCCGCCAGCGGGCGGCCGTCGAAATCCGCGCCCAGGTCGGGCCGCGCCCGCTCGAGGATCTTGCGCACGAGGGAGTAGCCGTTGGAATGCGCGCCGCTGGAGGCGAGGCCGATCACCGCGTCGCCCGGCGCGATGGCCGAGCCGTCGATGATCTTCGATTTCTCGACGGCGCCGACAGCAAAGCCGGCGAGGTCGTATTCGCCGTCCGGATACATGCCCGGCATCTCCGCCGTCTCGCCGCCGATGAGGGCGCAGCCGGCCAGCTCGCAGCCCCGCGCGATGCCCTGAATGACGCTTGCGGCGACATCCACGTCGAGCCGGCCGCAGGCAAAATAGTCGAGGAAGAACAGCGGCTCGGCCCCCTGCACCAGGATGTCGTTCACGCTCATCGCCACCAGGTCGATGCCGATCGTGTCGTGGCGGTTCAGCCGGAAGGCCAGCTTGAGCTTGGTGCCGACGCCGTCGGTGCCGGAGACCAGCACCGGTTCCCGGAATTTCTTCGGGATCTCGAAGAGCGCGCCGAAGCCGCCGATGCCGCCCATCACCTCGGGCCGCAGCGTCCGCTTGGCGAAAGGCTTGATGCGTTCGACGAGGGAATCGCCGGCATCGATATCGACGCCGGCATCGCGATAGGTGAGGGAGGTCAAGGGCTGTCCGCTTCGTGATAAAGTTGCGCTTCGCGCAGCAAAGGGCGGATTTTAGCGTATCCGCCCCCGTCAATCACCACGAACATGCCCCAGCAGCTGACGCTCGACATCCGGCCCGAGCAGAACCCGACCCTGGACAATTTCTTCGCCGGCGCCAACGCCGAGCTGGTGGCGCGCCTGCGCGCGTTGGCCCAGCCGAAGGCCTACGAAGCGGTCTATCTCTGGGGCCCGCCCGGCAGCGGCCGCACGCATCTGCTGCGGGGCGCGCTCGCCGCCGCCGAGGCGGCCGGGCGCCGCGTCGTCCTGGCCGTTGGCGCGGAAGCCGGCGCCGAGCTGCCCTGCCCGCCTGGCGGCCTGCTCATCGTGGACGACGTCGACCGGCTCGACAATACGGCCCAGGTCGCCCTGTTCCGCGCCTTCAACTCGGCGCGGCTGGCCGGCCTCGCCCTGCTGCTGGCCGGGCCGGCGCCCCCCCTCGAGCTGCGGTTGCGCGAGGACCTGCGCACGCGCATCGGCCAGGCCCTCGTGTATCACGTGCAGCCGCTCAGCGACGGGGAAAAGGCCGCCACGCTGCGGGGCCAGGCCAGCCAGCGCGGCCTGCGCCTGGAAGGCGAGGTGATCGGCTACATGCTGCGCCACGCCGCGCGCGACCTGCCCTCGCTGATGGCGGTGCTCGACGAACTCGACCGCACCTCGCTCGAGCGCAAGCGGCCGGTAACGGTGCCGCTGCTCAAGGAAATGCTCAACAAGTTCAACGGGAAGCCGGAATAAAGTGGAACTCGCCCTCTTCGACCTCGACAACACCCTCCTCGCCGGCGACTCGGACTTCGAGTGGGCGCAATACCTGATCTCGCGCGGCGTGCTCGACCGCGAGGTGTACGAGGCGCGCAACCAGGACTTCTACGACCAGTACAAGGCCGGCACGCTCGACATCCACGAGTTCCTCGATTTCCAGCTGAAACCGCTCTCGCGCCATCCGCGCCGCGAGCTCGACGCCTGGCATGCCGATTTCATGGCAACGCGCATCCTGCCCATCGTCACCGTGAAGGGGCGCGCCCTGGTGCGCCGGCATCAGGCGGAAGGCGCGCTCACCGCCATCGTCACCGCCACCAACAGCTTCGTCACGGCGCCGATCGCGCGCGCATTCGGCGTCGAGCACCTCGTCGCCACCGAGCCCGCGCAGTCGAACGGCGAGTTCACCGGCAGCGTCACGGGCATCCCCAGTTTCCGCGAAGGCAAGATCGCCCGCGTCGAAGCCTGGCTGGCCGGCCTCGGCCATGGATGGGAGAGCTTCGGGCGCAGCTGGTTCTACAGCGACTCGCACAACGACCTGCCGCTGCTGGGCAAGGTCAGCGATCCGGTGGCGGTGGACCCCGACCCGACCCTCGAACGGCACGCCCGCGAAAGCGGCTGGCCCATCATCAGCCTGCGATAACGCATTGATCTGCTGTATCATTGCGCCCTTTCGTGGCATCCTGGTCGTAGCATGATCCGCAAGCTGTTGCGCCGCGTTTTCAACAAGGCGCCGCCCGCGCCGGAACCGGCACTGATTCCGGTCGAGAAGCACGGCATCCGTCGCGAGTCGATTCCGCAAGGCGCGCGCCAGACCATCACTCGCCTCCAGGAGCACGGCCATGCCGCCTACGTCGTCGGCGGCGCGGTGCGCGACCTGCTCTGCGGCATCGCGCCGAAGGATTTCGACATCGCCACCGACGCCACACCGGAGCAGGTGCGTGGCCTCTTCCGCCGCTCGCGCATCATCGGCCGCCGCTTCCGCATCGTGCATGTCATGGCGGGCGGCGAAACCATGGAGGTGTCCACCTTCCGCGCCGGCAACGGCGCGGATGCCGAAACCGACGAACACGGACGCGTGCTGCGCGACAACGTCTTCGGCAGCGCCGAGGAGGACGCGGCGCGACGCGACTTCACCGTCAACGCGCTCTACTACAACCCCGCCGACGAAACCATCATCGACTACCACCACGGCGTCGCCGACCTGAAGCAGAAGACCCTGCGCATGATCGGCGACCCGCGCAAGCGCTACCGCGAGGATCCGGTGCGCATGCTGCGCGCCGTGCGCATGGCGGCCAAGCTGGGGCTCGCCATCGACCCGGCCGCGCGTGCGCCGATCCGCGAGATGGCGGACCTGCTGGAAAACGTGCCGGCGGCGCGCCTCTTCGACGAGATGCTCAAGCTGCTGTTCTCCGGCCACGCCGTCGGGTGCCTCCGGCAGCTGCGCGAGGAAGGCCTGCACCATGGCCTGCTGCCGCTGCTCGACGTCATCATGGAGCAGCCGCTTGGCGAGCGCTTCGTCTGGCTGTCGCTCGCCAGTACCGACGCGCGGGTGAGCGCCGGCAAGCCGACCTCGCCCGGATTCCTCTTCGCCACCCTGCTCTGGCACGAGGTGCTCGCCGCCTGGGAGGCGCGCAAGCAGAGCGGCGAGGCGCCGATCCCGGCCCTGCACGGCGCCATGGACGAAGTGCTCGACCTGCAGGGCGACAAGCTCGCCATCACGCGCCGCATCGCCGCCGACATCAAGGAGATCTGGATTCTCCAGCCGCGCCTGGAGAACCGCGCCGGGCGGCGGCCGCTGCGGGTCATCGAGCAGCCGCGCTTCAAGGCCGGCTACGATTTCCTCCTGCTGCGCGTCGAAAGCGGCGAACTGGACGGCGAGGTGGCCGAATGGTGGCGCAGGTTCATGAATGCCGACACCGAGGCGCGGCTGGACATGCTGACGCCGGAGAAAAAGCCGGCCCGCCGGAAACGGCGTCGCCGCAAGGGCGGCGGGGAAGGCGCCGGCTCGGAAGGCGGAGAGTGAGCGTCCGTGCCTACGTCGCCCTGGGCAGCAACCTCGGCGACCCGCTCGCCACCGTACAGGCGGCCTTCGCGGCGCTGCGCACCCTTGCGGACACCGCCTTCGTCGCCGCCTCCTCGCTCTATCGCAGCGCGCCGGTGGGCCTGAAGAATCAGCCCGACTTCATCAACGCCGTCGCCGCCCTCGATACGCAACTCACCGCCGACGATCTGCTCGACGAACTCTTCGCCGTCGAGGCGCGCTTCGGCCGCCAACGCGCCTTCCACCATGCCCCGCGCACCCTCGACCTCGACCTCCTCCTCTACGGCGGCGAGACGCGCGGCACGGCGCGGCTGACGCTGCCGCATCCGCGCCTGCACGAGCGCGCCTTCGTCCTGCTGCCGCTGGTCGAAATCGCGCCGGAGGCGCTCATCCCGGGCCGCGGTTCGGCCGCCGCACTGCTCGATAGCGTGTGCGACCAGGTGCTGGCCCGCCTCGATCCCGTTAGGACTTCCTGATGTTCCCGCAGATCCCGGTCATCCTGCAGACCGCCTTCCTGCTGGCGGCCTCGAACGTCTTCATGACTTTCGCCTGGTATGCCCACCTCAAGAACCTCAACGACCGGCCCTGGTGGTTCGCCGCCGTCTTCTCCTGGGGCATCGCCCTGTTCGAGTACATGCTGCAGGTACCGGCCAACCGCATCGGCGCCGAAGAGCTGTCGCTCGGGCAGCTGAAGATCCTGCAGGAAGCCATCACGCTGGCGATCTTCGTGCCCTTCGTGCTGTTCTACATGGAGCAGCCGCTCAAGCTCGACTACCTGTGGGCCGCGCTGTGCATCCTCGGTGCGGTTTATTTCATCTTCCGCTCCTGACCGCACTGCGTTTATCATGCGCACTCCATCCCTGAATCTGGCCTCACATGAGTTATCTTGAGAATGCCAAGCCGGTGACGCTCGCCGAGCTCGCGCGCATGCGCGCCGAGGGCGAGAAGATCGCCGTGCTGACCTGCTACGACGCCAGCTTCGCCGCGCTGCTCGACCGCTGCGGCGTGGACATCGCCCTCGTCGGCGACTCCCTCGGCAACGTGCTGCAGGGGCAGTCCTCCACCCTGCCGGTGACGCTGGAGCAGATGGCCTACCACACCGCCTGCGTCGCGCGCGGCCTCGGCAGACAGGGGCGCCCTTTCATCGTCGCCGACATGCCCTTCGGCTCCTACCAGGAAAGCCCGGCGCAGGCGCTGCGCTCGGCGGTGCCGCTGATGGCCGCCGGCGCGCAGATGGTCAAGCTGGAAGGCGGCGCCTTCATGGCGGAGACGGTGCGCTTCCTGGTCGAGCGCGGCGTACCGGTGTGCGCCCACGTCGGCCTCACGCCGCAGTCGGTGCACCAGCTCGGCGGCTACCGCGTGCAGGGCAGGACGGACGCCGGCGCAGAGCAGATGAAGCGCGACGCCGCGGCGCTGCAGGAGGCCGGCGCGGCCCTGATCGTGCTGGAGATGGTGCCCGCGCCGCTCGCCGCCGGGATCACGCGCGCGCTGACGACGATGGCCACCATCGGCATCGGCGCCGGCCCGGACTGCCACGGCCAGGTGCTGGTGCTGCACGACATGCTCGGCGTCTACCCGGGCAGGAAGGCGCGCTTCGTGAAGAACTTCATGGAGGGGGCCGCCGGCATCGACGACGCCGTGCAGGCCTACGTCAGGGCCGTCAAGAGCGGCGCCTTCCCCGGCCCCGAACACGGCTACTGAAATGCAGGTGCACACCACCATCGCCGGCCTGCGCGCGGCGCTGAACGGGGCCGGCCGCGTCGCCTTCGTTCCCACCATGGGCAATCTGCACGAGGGCCACATCGCCCTCATGCGCCAGGCCGGGCCGCTCGGCGACTGCGTCGTCTCCAGCCTCTTCGTGAACCGCCTGCAATTCGGCCCGAAGGAAGACTTCGACACCTACCCGCGCACCTTCGTGGCCGACTGCGAAATGATGGCGGCAGCCGGCGTGGCGCATCTCTTCGCGCCCGACGAGCGCGAGATGTATCCGACGCCGCAGTCCTACCACGTGTGTCCCGACCCGGCGCAGGCCGACATCCTCGAGGGCAAGTTCCGTCCCGGCTTCTTTCGCGGCGTGGCCACGGTGGTGATGAAGCTGTTCTCCATCGTGCAGCCGCAGGTGGCCGTCTTCGGCAAGAAGGACTACCAGCAGCTGATGATCCTCCGCAACATGGTGCGCGAATTCGCCCTGCCCATCGAGATCGTGCCCGGCGAAACCGTGCGCGCCGAGGATGGTCTCGCCCTGTCCTCGCGCAACGGCTACCTCTCGACGGCCGAACGGGCCGAGGCCCCACGGCTGTATCAGGCTCTGGGCGCGGTCTCGCAGGCGATACGGGCCGGAGAACGAGACTGGGCGCGGCTTGAAGCGGAGGCCATGGCCAAACTCCGTGCCCATGGCTGGATTCCACAATATGTTGCGGTGCGAAAACAACTTGATCTACAATTTCCAGCCGCTCACGATTCCGGGTTGGTGGTGCTGGGCGCGGCACTCCTGGGGAGCACGCGCCTGATCGACAACCTGGAAGTTTAGGGTACCGTCTT